>JAFAIV010000338.1 GCA_019236545.1 Actinomycetota bacterium
CCGTCGAAGGAGACAACGGTTCCGAGCTCCCTGACGATGCCCGTGAACATGGGCGAAGCGTAGCCCTGGCTAGGGCTCGCGCAGATATGCCGTCAGCATGACGTCGTCCCCGCTCGGCTCGCTCGTGAGGTGCAGGAGGTCGAGCGGCGCGTCGAGGTCGCCGAGCCAGCGCGGGCCGACGCCGGCGGCGACCGGGGCGACGAAGAGGAGCAGCTTGTCGACGAGGCCTTCGCGGAGGAAGGCGGTCGCGAGGGTCGGGCCGCCCTCGAGCAGGAGCGACTGGACCCCGTCGGCGGCGAGCGCCTGGAGCTCGTCGGCGAGCGGGCCGGTGCGGAGCTCGAGCTCGGAGCCGTCGGGCAGCGGGCCGCGGCCGAAGGCGAGGCGGCGCGGCTGGCGGGGCGCATGGACACCGCGCGCGTCGAGGCGGGGGTCGTCGGCGCGCACCGTCCCCATGCCGACGGCGACGGCGTCGGAGGCGGCGCGCAGCTCGTGGACGCGGCGGCGCGACTCCTCGCCGCTCACCCAGCGGCGGCCGGGGACGACGACGCGGCCGTCGAGCGTGATCGCGGCCTTGTACGTGACGAACGGCCGGCCGAACGCCTTCCACGTCCGCCACGCCTCGTTCTGCCGGCGGGCGCGGAGGTCGTCGAGGAGCTCGACCTCCATCCCGGCGTCGCGGAGGCGCTGGAGGCCGCGGCCGTCGACGACCGGGTTCGGGTCGCGCGCGCCGACGACCGCCCGCGCGATGCCGGCCTCGACGACGGCGTCGGCGCAGGGCGGCGTCCGGCCGTGGTGCGAGCAGGGCTCGAGCGTCACGTAGAGGGTCGCGCCCCGCGCGCGCTCGCCCGCCTGCTCCAGCGCGACGGTCTCTGCGTGGCGGACCGCGTCGTACTCGTACCAGCCCTCCCCCACGACCTCGCCGTCCGGCGCGACGACGACGGCGCCGACGAGCGGGTGATCCGCCACCTTCCCGCGGCCGCGCTCGGCGAGCTCGAGCGCGCGCTCGTACGGGGTCACGCCAGCGCCTGGACGAGCCGCCTGTACGCGCGCGGCAGGTCCTCGCGCTTGAAGATCGCGGTGCCGGCGACGATCAGGGCCGCCCCTGCGTCGTGCACGGCGCGGACGTTCGTGTTGTCGATGCCGCCGTCGACCTGGACGTAGACGTGGCCGGGCAGCGCCGAGCGCGTGCGGCGGATCCGCTCGAGCGCCTCGGGCATGAACGACTGGCCGCCGTAGCCGGGGTGGATGCTCATGCAGAGGACGAGGTCGGCGTCCGCGGCGGCCGCCGCGACGCGCTCCGGCTCGGATTCCGGGTTGAAGGCGACGCCGACGCCGAGGCCGTGCTCCCGCGCGGCGGCGATCGTGCCGCGCACGTCGTCCACGACCTCGTAGTGGAAGGTGACGCTGTCGCCGCCGGCGCGGGCGATCTGCGGGAAGTGGCGCGTCGGGTTGTCGACCATCAGGTGGCAGTCGATCCGGCCGCCGTGCCGGTGGACGAGCGGCGCGATCGCCTCGAGGATCACCGGCCCGAACGTGATCGGCTCGACGAAGTGGCCGTCGCCCACGTCGAAGTGGAAGACGCGCACGCCGGCGCGGAGCAGGATCTGGATCTGCTCCCCGAGCCGCGTGAAGTCGGCCGCGTAGAGCGAGGGCTCGACCTCGACCGTGCGTACCCATTCCCGCCACGCCATCGCAGGCGATCGTACGTCGTTCAGTCGACGGCCAGCCGCGCGACGAAGAAGCCGCTCGTGCCGTGGACGTGCGGGAGCGTGAGCAGGAACTCGGGGCGCGTCGGATGCGCGAACTGCGGCCACTCGTCCGTGAGCGGCAGGATGCGGAGGCCGCTCGCGTCGACGACGGCCTCGCACTCGTCCGGGTTGAGGGTGCAGACGGAGTAGACGATCGTCCCGCCTGGCCGCACGCGCTCGGCGGCGGCACGGAGGAGCGCGAGCTGGAGGTCGGGGAGCGGGGTCGCGCGCCAGCGCAGATCGGGGCGCTGCGCGAGGACGCCGAGACCGGAGCAGGGCGCGTCGACGAGGGCGCGGTCGAAGCCGGTCAGCTCCGGCGCGAGCGCCGTGCCGTCCGCCTCGACCACCGTCACGTCGCCTCGGCCCATGGTGGCGAGGTTCTCGCGCAGCTCGGAGGCGCGGCCGGGGTCGATCTCGACCGCCGTCACGTCGCCCCGGAGCTGGCCCGTCTTCCCGCCGGGGGCGGCGCAGAGGTCGAGGACGCTCTCGCCGTCCTGCGAGCCGACGCAGAGGCCGACGAGCTGCGAGCCGCGGCTCTGTGGCCAGATCCGGCCCTCCGCGAGGGCGAGCTCGTCCACGCGCTCGACCCGGTACGCGCCCGGGACGTCCGTCTCCTGCGCGCCGAGCGGCGGCTCGCCGCGCACGAGCCGGACGACGGTCTCGAGCGGCTCGTTCATCGCGCGCATCAGCGCGAGCGCGCCCTCGGGGCCGAGCGCGCGCGTGAACGTCTCGGCGATCCAGTCGGGGTACGACTCCTTCAGGGGGCCGTCCGGGAGCGAGGCGAGCAGCGGGCCGATCCCGGCGGCCAGGCGGCGCATGATCGCGTTCGTGAACGGCACCGCCCGCTCGAGCCGCGCGCCGCGGACGAGCTCGACGGACTCGTTCGCCGCGGCGTGCGGCGCGGTGTCCGTGTAGCCGAGCTGGTACGCGCCGAGCCGGAGCGACGCCCGCACCGGCGGGTCGAGCTTGCGCGCCGGCCGCTTCCCGAGCGTCTCGATCGCGTAGTCGAGCGTGCGCACGCGCTGCACCGCGCCGTACGCGAGCCGCTGCGCGAACGCGCGCTCGCGCGGGTCGAGGCCCTCTGCCGCGGTGCGGAAGGCACGGTCGGCGTACGCGTCCTGCTCGAAGACGCGCAGCAGGACCTCGTACGCGGCGCGCCGGGCCGGGCTAGCGACGGCCACGGAGGTACGCGTCGTAGGCCATCCGCTTGCCACCTGCGGGCTGCACCTCGACCGGCTCGAACGACCCGTCCTCGGCGACGCGGGCGCGCCAGACGATCAGGTCGCCGAGCCGCGCGCCGATGTGCGGCGAGAGGGCGCGGACGCGGTTCACGAGCTCGGGCGCCGGGCGCGAGAGGTCGAGCTCGCGGTCGGCGGGGCCGATCTTCTCGGCGTACGTGACGCCGTCGTCGGCCTGCGGCACGAACCGCGGCGTGTCCTCCGCGAGGACGGTGTCGAGCAGCTCCGCCGCGACCTCGGCGGCGCGCGCGTAGACGGCGCCCGCGTCGGCCTCGACACCGATCGGGAACGCCCGCTGCGCCGCCACCGGCCCGGCGTCGAGCGCCTCGACCGTCTCGTGGATCGTCACGCCCGTCTCGGCGTCGCCGGCCATGATCGCCCGCTCGACCGGCGCGGCGCCGCGCCAGCGAGGCAGGAGCGACGGGTGGACGTTGAGCCAGAGCCCGCGCCCGAGCAGCGACGGCGGGATCAGGAGGCCGTAGGCGCAGACGACGACCGTGTCCGCCGCGAGCTCGACGCTCTCGTCGAGCCGCGCCGGCTGCGCGACCGGGATCCCGAGCCGCTCGGCGGTCTCCTTCGCGGGCGGCGCGCCGAGCTTCCTCCCGCGCCCCTGCGGCTTGTCCGGACGGGTCAGCAGCTGCACGACGTCCTGCGAACGCGTGAGCCGCTCGAGCACGTCGGCCCCGAACGGCGCGGTCGCCGCGACGGCGATCCGCCGCCCGGGCACTAGGCGAGGACGATGCGCGGGCGCAGGACGGCGAGCGCCTCGCGGCGGGCCTCGGCCGTCGTCCGGTCGATGATCAGGACGCCGTCGAGGTGGTCGTTCTCGTGCTGCGCGCAGCGCGCCGCCGTCTCCTGCAGCTCCCAGCGGACGTCGTTGCCGTTCTCGTCCCGGCCGGCGATCGTGATCGCGACCGGCCGCTCGACCGGGACGAGCACGCCCTGGATCGAGAGGCAGCCCTCGTCGTCGACGTCGGTCTCGTCCGAGCGCTCGACGATCTCCGGGTTGGCGATCGCGACGACGTCGTCCTCGCCCTTGGCGAAGACGAACAGCCGCTGCAGGACGCCGACCTGCGTCGCGGCGAGGCCGATCCCGTTCGCGTCGGCCATCAGGAGCTTCATCCGCTCGACGAGCCGGCGCAGATCGTCGTCGAAATGCTCGACCGGGTTCGCCTTCATCTTCAGCGCTGCGTCGGGGTACTGGCGGATCTGGGCGAGCGCCAGCCGCCGGCGCGCCTCGCGCTCCGGGTCGAGCTTCTCGTCCTTGATCTGTCCCTCGATCTCAGCCATCGGCCGGAGGGTACCCTCGCATACGTGGATCCCAGGACGCTGAAGGAGATCATGAACCAGGGCGCCACCCGGCCGGAGACGCCGCAGGAGCGTCGCGACCGCGAGACGATCGAGGCCGATCTCGAGGGCAGCCCGGTCAAGGGCGAGCCGCTGCGGCAGCGGCTGCGGAACTTCCGGCCCGACGCAGACTCGGCGATCCGCGCGCTCGGCGGCCCGACGATCTGGATGCGGCGGCTGCGCGCGATCGAGGATCTCGAGGAGCAGAACCTGCAGCAGCTCGGGCTCGCGTGGCGCGAGCTGGCGGCGGAGACGTCGGACCCGGACGAGTTCGCGCGGCGCTGGCGGGAGCTGGCGGCGCAGTGGAGCTTCGCCCAGATCAACGAGCTGATCGACGGCCACAACCGCAACTTCCCGGCCGAGGCGCGGCTGGCGATGGACCCGCGGACGCGCGACTTCGTCCGCATCAACGGCCGCCCGTACCACCGCGAGCCGCTCGACGAGGACTGGATCCTCGCCCGCTTCCCCGCGGATCTCCGCGCGGCGCGCGCCGCCTAGAGCGACTGCGGGTCGACGTCGACGACGGCCGTCAGGCCGGCACGGCGCATGGCTGGGGCCGCGGCGGCGAGCAGTGCGGCGGCGCGGGTCGCGAGGGCGCGCGGCGCGTCGGTCTTGCCGACGAGTTGCGCGCGCTGGCGGTTGCGGAGGCGGAGGAGCGGCGCGGGGCCGAGCAGCTCGTGGCCGGGGAGGCCGGCCTTCAGCTCTTCGAGCGCACGGGTCGCGTCTGCGAGCTCGGGGCCGCTGACGACGATGCGGACGAGGTGCCGGAACGGCGGGTAGCCGAGGACCCGGCGGCGGTCGAGCTCGCTCGCGAGGAAGCCGGCGACGTCGTGCCGGGCCGCGTGGGTGACGGCGCGCGCGTCCGGTTGGAAGGTCTGGACGAGGACACGGCCCGGCGCGTCGCGGCCGCTGCGGCCGGCGAGCTGCGTCAGGAGCTGGAACGTCCGCTCCTCGGCGCGGAAGTCGGGCAGGCCGAGGCCGGTGTCCGCGTCGACGACGGCCGCGAGCTGGACGCCGGGGAAGTGGTGGCCCTTCGCGACCATCTGCGTGCCGACGAGGACGGCGCGGTCGGCGCGCGCGAACCGCTCGAGCGTCTCGCGCAGCTGCTCCGGCGACTCGACGGCGTCGGCGTCGAGGCGGATCCGCTCGAGCTCCGGCACGTGCTTCTCCAGCTCGCGCTCGAGCTTCTGCGTGCCGGCGCCGATGCGGGCGAGCTCGGCCGAGCCGCAGGCCGGGCAGGCCTCCCCCACCGGCTCGAGCGCGCCGCAGTGGTGGCAGCGAAGCGTCCCGTCGGCGTGGAGGGTGAGCGCGACGTCGCAGTTCCGGCAGCGGCGGGTCTCGCCGCACGCGCGGCAGTGGACGGCGGGCGAGAGGCCGCGCCGGTTGAGGAGGAGGATCGCCTTCCCGCCCTTCTCCACGAGCGCGCCGAGCTCCGCGAGCAGCGGCGCCGAGAGGGGGTAACCGGCCTCGCGGCGGAGGTCGACGACGCGGACGGAGGGCATCGGCGCGCCGATCCGCGTCCCAAGCTCGAGGCGCTCCAGCCGCTCCCACGACTCCGGCCGCGGCGTCGCCGAGCCGAAGACGGCTACCGCGCCCTCGAGCGACGCCCGCTTCGCCGCCACGGTGCGCGCGTCGTAGCGCGGGTCGGACTCCTGCTTGTAGGAGGCGTCGTGCTCCTCGTCGACGCAGATCACGCCGAGGGACGGCACCGGCGCGAAGACGGCGGAACGCGCGCCGACGACGACGGGCGCCTCGCCGGATGCGATCCGCTCCCGCTCGTCGCGCCGCTCGGCGTCACTCAGCGCGGAGTGGAGGACGGCGACGCGGTCGCCGAACCGCGCGCGGAAGCGGCCGAGCGTCTGGGGCGTCAGGGCGATCTCC
>JAFAIV010000401.1 GCA_019236545.1 Actinomycetota bacterium
TGCGGCGTCCATCAGATCTCGCGCTCGGGCCGCGTCCGATCGCCTCCCGCGTCGCCGGTGTTCGGCGTGCCGCGCGGCTCGACCAGGAGGACGTACGTCTCCTCGTCGGCCTTCGGGCAGTGCTCGACTCCCGCTGGGACGACGAACGGCTCGCCCGGCCCGAGAACGACGTCGCGGTCGCGCAGCTGGATCGTCAGCCGGCCCTCCAGGACCAGGAAGAGGGCGACCGTGTCCTCGTGCGCGTGCCAGACGAACTCGCCGAGCACCTTTGCGACGACGAGCTTGTTGTCGTTGTAGTAGCCGACGATTGCCGGGCTGAACGGCTCGTCGAGGAGCCGGAGTTTCTCGGCCAGGTCGACGACGCCGTCCACGGTGCGATCCTACGCCCGCCGGCGCAGGACGCGCTCGTCCCCGACCCGGCGCGTGACGCCATCCGCGTCCATGCGCTCGAGGAGGAGCTGCGCCGTCTTCCGGCCGACGCCGAGGATGTCGCGTAGCCGCGCGAGCGCGATCCGACCGTTCGCCTCGCACTCGGCGACGACAGCGGCGCGCGCCCGCTCGTACGCGTCGGTCGAGACCGCCAACCCGTCGCCGACGCGGACGAGCTTCTCCTCTCCCTCGAGGAACCGGGCGAGCGCGGCGTCGTCGACGCGCACCGGGTCGAGGCCGAGCTGCGCCTCGAGCGCCGCGGCCGCCTCCGCGCGCGCGCCGAGCTCGGCGGCGGCGCCGGGCCGGTAGAGCTTCGCGCCGCGCCGCTCGAGGCCGAGCCGCGGCACGACGGCCTCCGCCCACGGCTCCGACGGGACGGGAACGCCCGGGTCGAGCGGATCCGCTGCGGCGATCCTCGCCTCCAGCTCGGCCCGCAGCTCCGCGAGCCACTCGTCGGACCACGCCCACTCGCCCTCGACCTCCACGCCGAGACGCCGCAGCTCGTCCGCGCGCACCGGCGCGTGCACGAGCACCTCGCCGCGCTCCAGCCGTTCCATCCGCGCCTCGTCGGCGTGCCGCGGCGGCGCCGGGTCGAGGACGATCCCGCCGCCGACCGTCGTCGCCGCGCGGAGCACCACGCGGTCGCCGCGCGCCGCGACCACCGGCTCCGCGAGCCGCAGCTGCGCGAACCGCTCGCCCGCGCGCACGACACGCGCGACGACGTCGGCCGTGCCGTGGTGGACGTGGACGCGATCCGGGACGTCGGCCAGCGTCTCGAGCGCGACGTCGAGCCGGTAGCTCGGTCGGAACGCGCCCGGCGTGGCGAGGACGTCGCCGCGCCGCACCTCGTGCCGCTCGACGCCCGGAAGGGCAACCGCGACACGCTGGCCCGCCTCCGCGCGCTCGACCGCGCGGTCGTGCACCTGCACGCTCCGCACGCGCACGACCCTCCCGCGCGGTTCGAGTCGCAGCTCGTCGCCCTCGCCGACCGAGCCCGACCAGAGCGTCCCGGTCGCGACCGTGCCGATCCCGCGCACGGAGAAGGAGCGGTCGACGTGGAGCCGCGCCGGCCCGTCAGCTCCCGCGCGCGCGACCCCGGCGGCCGCCTCGGCGAGGGCGGCGCGCAGCTCGTCCACCCCGGCCCCGGTGCGCGCGCTCGTGGCGACGACCGGCGCGCCCGGCACGAGCTCCTCCGCCTCCGCACGCGCGAGCTCCAGCGTTTCCTCGTCGACGAGGTCGGCCTTGGTCAGCGCGACGACGCCGCGCTCGATCCCAAGCAGGCGCAGGATCGCGAGGTGCTCGTGGGTCTGCGGCCGCGCGCCCTCGCCGGCGTCCACGACGAGGAGGAAGAGGTCGATCCCGCTCGCCCCGGCGACCATCGTGCGCACGAACCGCTCATGGCCGGGAACGTCGACGACCGACAGCCGCGTCCCGTCCGGCAGCTCGAGCGGCGCGTAGCCGAGGTCGATCGAGATCCCGCGTGACTGCTCCTCGGGGAGACGGTCGGTGTTCTTCCCCGTCAGCGCCTCGACGAGGGTCGTCTTGCCGTGGTCGATGTGCCCGGCTGTCCCGACCGTCAGCGGCATGCGCGCACGGCCGCCGCGGCCTCCTCGGCCTCCGCGTCGGTCAACGTCAGGCAGTCGAGGAGGAGGCGGCCGTCGCGGACGACGCCGACGACCGGCGGGTCGCCGGCACGCAGCGGCGCCGCGAGCGACTCCTCGACCGCGCAGGCGAAGCTCGGCAGCTCGGCGAGCGGGAGCGCGCCGCCGCCGACGCGGCCGGTCGTCTCCTCGACCTCGCCGCCGGTCGCCGCCGCGAGCCGCTCGGCCCGGGCCCGGACCGTCGCCGCGTCCTGGCGGAGCATGCGCAGCGCCGGGATCCGCTCGGGCGCGTCGAGGTAGAGGAGGAGCGTCGCCTCCAGCGCGGCGAGCGAGAGCTTGTCGATCCGCAGCGCGCGCTGGAGCGGGTGGCGGCGGAGCCGCTCGACGAGGTCGGCGCGGCCGACGACGATCCCCGCCTGCGGGCCGCCGAGCAGCTTGTCGCCGGAGAAGCAGACGAGGTCGGCGCCGGCGTCGAGCGACTCGCGCGCGGTCGGCTCGCCCGGCTGTTCGACGAGCGAGCCGGAGCCGAGGTCGTCCAGGAGGGGCAGGTCGTGGCGGCGCGCGACCTCGGCGAGCTCGGCGAGGCGCGCCTGCTCGGTGAAGCCGACGAGCCGGAAGTTCGACTGGTGGACGCGCAGGAGCAGCGCGGTCTCCGGCCCGATCGCGCGCTCGTAGTCGGCGGCGCGCGTGCGGTTCGTCGTCCCGACCTCGACCAGCCGGGCGCCGGAGCGCGCGAGTACGTCGGGGATCCGGAAGCCGTCGCCGATCTCGATCAGCTCCCCGCGGGAGACGACGACCTCGCGGCCCTCGGCGAGTGCCGCGAGCGCGAGGAGCATCGCGCCCGCGTTGTTGTTCACGACGAGCGCCGACTCCGCGCCGGTCAGCCGCCGCAGCACCCGCGCGAGATGGTCCTGCCGCGAGCCGCGCGTGCCCTCGCCGAGTGAGTACTCGAGGTTCGAGTAGCCGCGCGCGACCTCAACGATGTGTGTCAGCGCCTCCTCCGCCAGCGGCGCGCGGCCGAGGTTCGTGTGGACGACGACGCCGGTCGCATTGAGAACGCGCCGCAGCGACGGCGCCCGCGCCGCCGCGAGCTCGTCGCGCAGGCGCGCCTCGAGGTCGCCCGGCTCCGCCCCGGCGCGGATCTCCTCCCGCGCCCGGTCGAGCACCGTCCGCGCGGCGTCGACCGCGAGCGGGTCGTCGCAGTCGCGTGCGAGCTCGTCCACCGACGGCAGGTCGCGCAACTCCACGACCGCAAAGAGTAGGGCTAGCCGCTCGCGAGGGCGGCGTCGGCGTCGAGGTCGTCGGCCTGCGCGCCGACCTCGATCAGGAAGCCCTGCAGGAAGAGGGCGTTGCCGCGCTCGTCGTACACCGGCACCGTCTCGTCGCGCACGTGGACGACGCGCCCGTCGGCCGCGATCAGCCGGTACTCGCCGCTGAACGTCGCCTCGGCCGCGTGCGTCCCGCTGACGACCTGAAGCATCCGCTCGCGGTCCTCCGGATGGAGGCGGGAGATCCAGAAGTCGTCCTCGTGCAGCCAGCGCTCGGCCGGGTAGCCGAGCAGGTCCTCGATCTGTGGGCTGATGTACGTCGTCCTGATCGGGAAGCCCAGGGGGTTGACGTAGGTGACGAGCTTCGGCAGCCGCTCGACGAGCGTGCGGAAGCGCGCCTCCGACTCGAGGAGCGCGTGCTCGGCCACGAGGCGCCGCGAGGCGTCGAGGGAGATGCCGCCGACGCCGACGACCACGCCGTTCTCGCGCACGGGCTCGACGAAGACGTCGAACGCCCAGCGCTTCCACGGCTGGACGAACGTCGTGGACTCGCCGGCGAGGGCGCGGCGGTGCGCGTCCATGATCGCGGCGCCGCCGTCCTCGGCGGGCGAGACGACGCGCTCCAGGCGGCGGCCGACGACGAGCGAGGGGTCGTCGATCCCGAGCAGCGTCAGGGCCTGGCCCGCGAGGCCCGTAAGGCGCAGGTCGGTGTCGGTCGACCAGATGAAGGCATGCGGCAGCTGGTCGAGGAGCAGCGACAGCTGTTTCGCCGGGTTGCGGCGGCCGAGCACGGATGGGTCATCGGCACGCCGAGTCCCTGAGTTGAGGGACTGGCCCTACTCGGCGTCGTGCTTCTCGGGTGTGTGCTGCGGCCCGTTCAGGCGCGTGTAGCCGTCGAGGACCGTCCGCACCGCGACCTCGGGCTCGTCCGTGACGGTCAGGAGCGCGAGGTCGTCCTCGCCCACGGTCCCGGCCGGGAGCGCCCGCAGGCGGATCCAGTCGAGCAGCGGCCCCCAGTACTCCGTGTCGAGCAGGACGACCGGGAAGCCGAGCACCTTCCGCGTCTGGATCAGCGTCAGCGACTCGAACAGCTCGTCCGCCGTCCCGAACCCGCCCGGGAAGACGCAGAAGCCCTCGGCTGCCTTCACGAACATCGTCTTGCGCGCGTAGAAATGGTGGAAGGTCATGCCGAGGTCGACGTAGGGGTTCATCCCCTGCTCGTGCGGAAGCGCGATGTTGAAGCCGACCGAGAGGCCGCCGCCCTCGCGGCAGCCGCGGTTCGCCGCCTCCATCACGCCGGGGCCGCCGCCGGTGACGACCGCCCAGCCGGCCTCGGCGAAGCGGTGCGCCGTCGCGCGCGCGAGCTCGTACGGGCGCGTGCCCTCACCGGTGCGCGCGGAGCCGAAGAACGAGACCGCCGGCCGGTCGATCCGCTCCACCGTCTCGAAACCGAGCCGGAACTCCGTCTCGATCCGGCGCGTGTGGCGGCGCAGCTCCTCCTCGGTCTGGTGGGTCTGGAGAATCTCGCGGTCGGTGCTCACAGCAGCGCCCCCGTCGGCTTCGTCGCCATCAGCCCGAGCACGAGCCCGGCCGCGACCGCGGCGTACAGCGTCGCGATCGCGAGCGCCCGGCGGCGGTCCGGCGCGAACGCCTCGACCGGCACGGCGCCCTCGAAGCGGATCACCGGCATCCGCCACGCCTCGACCGCGGAGCGGAAGACCTGGCCGCCGTCGAGGAAGCCGACCGGGAGCATGTTGAACGCGTTCAGGAGGAAGCCGAGGTTGGCGAGGACGGCGAGCTGGTGCGAGCCGTTCGCCGAGCTCCACGCCCAGACCGCTGCGCTCGCGATCCCGCCCGCGACCGGCCCCGCGAGCGAGACGAGCGCGTTCCGCCACGGCGAGAGGCCGGCATGCCGGATCGTCACGAACGCGCCGACGAACGGGATGAACGTCGGCAGCGAGACGTGCAGTCCCTGCCGCCGCGCCTCGGCCGCGTGGCCGAGCTCGTGGACGAGGATCAGCAGGACGAAGCCGAGCGCGAACGTCCAACTCCCGAACCAGAGCGTGTACGCGCCGACCGAGATGAAGAAGCCGAAGAACTTGACGAAGAGGAAGCCCCACTTGAGCGCCGTCCCGCCGATCAGGACGGCGAAGCCGAGGAGGCGCTCGACGCTGCGCCGGACGATCCCGCGCTGACCGTCCGCCGCCGCGCTCACGAGCCGCGCCCGATCCACTCCTCGCCGCCGGCGTACACCTCTTTCTTCCAGAGCGGGATCGTCTCCTTGAGCGTGTCGATCGCCTCCTTGCACGCGGCGAGCGCGGCCGCCCGGTGCGGGGCGGAGACGGCGATCACGACGCTCGGCTCGCCGATCTCGACGCGGCCGGTGCGGTGGTGGATCGCGACCGAGCAGAGGCCGTGGCGCGCCGTGAGCTCGCCCGCGAGGCGCTCGAGCATCGGCTCGGCCATCTCCTCGAAGGCCTCGTACTCGAGGTACTCCACGTCGCGCCCGCGCGAGCGGCTGCGGACCGTGCCGACGAAGGAGGCGATGCCGCCGGCGCCCTCGTCGTTGACCTCCGCGATCGCGGCGGCCACGTCGAGCGGCGTGTCCTGGATGCGGAATGCGCCGCCGGAGACCGGCGGGATCAGCGCGACCTCGTCCCCGTCCGCGAGCGCGTGGCCGCGCTCGACGTACTCGCGGTTGACCGCGTAGAGGAGGCCGGGCGGCTCGTCGCCGAGCCCGAGGCGCGGCCAGACGTCGGCCGCCGTCGCCACGTCGTCCAGCTCGAGACGGCTCTGCCCCGCGCGCTCGCGGAGGCCGGCGAAGAGGCGGACGGTGACGCGCACTCTCTCGATATTGCCCGACGACGCACAATGCGAGGGCGATGGGCATGTTCTTCCACGATCGCGGCGAGGCGCCGCCGCAGCGCCCGGACGATCCGGCCGTCCGCCGCGCGAACCTGCGCCGGATCGGGCCGCTCTTCCGGCCGTACTGGCGCCGCCTCTCCGTCCTGCTCGGCCTGATCGTCGCCACGGCGGCGCTCGGCGTCGTCCCGGCCTTCCTGCTGCGCCGCGTCCTCGAGGCGATCGCGCGCCACGACACGGCGGCCGTCTCCTGGAACTCGGCGGGGATGATCGCCATCGCGATCGTCACCGGCGTCCTCGGCGTCGTGCAGACGCTGCTCTCGAACCAGGTCGGCCAGCGCGT
>JAFAIV010000020.1 GCA_019236545.1 Actinomycetota bacterium
TTGTCGGGAATTGCAGCGACTTTCGTGGCTCCAGACCCTCGAGCGGTGCGTCCTCGTCCCGGCCGCCGAACCCCGTCACGTGCGGGCCTACTTCGTGGCCGGCGGAGCCGTCCGCGCTGAGCGCACACTGCCTCCCGGCGGGGGCGCGGCGCTCGAGGTCGAGGCCGGTCTCGCCGCGGCTCGAAGACCTAGTAACAGTCTGTTACAAGCGGATCGGGACGAGGTCGCGCTCGTGGCGACGTTCCTGCGCAGGCCGCCGCCGGAGCTGCGGGCGGTGCCGCTCGAGCGGGAGGCGATCCTCGCGGCGGCTAGTCGGGTGGCGGCACCGGCGGCGCAGGCTCGGGCGGAGGGGGCCCGACGTCCACGGCCGGCGGCGGCTCCGCAGCCTGGATCTGCCCTGTTCTGATCTGCTCCGCCCAGTGGCACGCGGCCGCGTGCTCGCCGTCGAGGAAGCGCAGCGTCGGCACCTCGTCGCGGCAGCGCGTCGGCTGGACGTACGGGCAGCGCGTGTGGAAGCGGCAGCCACTCGGCGGATTCGCAGGGCTCGGGACGTCGCCGCTCAGGAGGATCGCCTCGCGCTGCCGCTCGACGGTCGGGTCCGGGATCGGCACCGCCGAGAGGAGCGAGATCGTGTAGGGGTGCAGCGGGCTCGTGTAGAGCTCGTCCGCCGGCGAGAGCTCCACGAGCGAGCCGAGGTACATGACCGCGATCCGCGTCGAGATGTGACGCACGACGGCGAGGTCGTGCGCGATGAAGAGATAGGTCAGCCGGAAGTCCTCCTGCAGCGCCTCGAGCAGGTTGACGATCTGCGCCTGGATCGAGACGTCGAGCGCCGACACGGGCTCGTCGCAGACGACGAAGTCCGGGTTGACCGCGAGCGCGCGGGCGATCCCGATCCGCTGCCGCTGCCCGCCGGAGAACTCGTGCGGGTAGCGCGTCGCGGCGTCCGACGGGAGCCCGACGCGGTCGAGCAGCTCGCGAACGCGCGTGTCCGTGCTCGCGCGCCCCGTGATCCCGTGGACGCGCATCGGCTCGCCGACGATCCGCCCGATCGAGTGCCGCGGGTTCAGCGACGCGAACGGGTCCTGGAAGATCATCTGCATCCGCGAGCGCAGCGGCCGCAACTCCGCCTCGCCGAGCTTCGTGATCTCCTGGCCGTCGAAGACGATCCGGCCGCCGGTCGGCTCGTAGAGGCGCAGCAGCGTCCGCCCGATCGTCGACTTCCCACAGCCGGACTCGCCGACGAGGCCGAGCGTCTCGCCGCGGCGCACCGTCAGCGAGACCCCGTCGACCGCCTTCACGTCCCCGACGTGCCGGTCGAGGACCACGCCGCTCTTGATCGGGAACCAGACGCGGAGATCCTCGACCTCGACGAGTGCGTCGCTCACGCGACCACCGCCTCGCGCGTCCGCGACCACTCGTCCACCGGCACCGGGTTGAAGCACGCGACCTTGTGGCCCGGCTCGACCTCGAGCAGCGGGGGCACTTCGCGCCGCGACGCGTCCACCTCGTACGCGCAGCGCGGCGCGAACGGGCACGCCGCGGGCGGCCGCGTCAGGTGCGGCGGCGCGCCCTCGATCGGCTGGAGCTTGCGGCGGCGCTGCTGGTCGAGGCGCGGGATCGAGGTGAGCAGGCCGAGCGTGTACGGGTGCCGCGGCCGCTCGAAGATCTGGTCGGTCGAGCCCGTCTCGACGAGGAGGCCGCCGTACATGACGTTCACGCGCTCGCACATGCCGGCGACGACGCCGAGGTCGTGCGTGATCAGGATCAGCGCCGTGTCCGACTCCGCGACGAGCGTCCGCAGGAGGTCGAGGATCTGCGCCTGGATCGTCACGTCGAGCGCGGTCGTCGGCTCGTCTGCGATCAGGAGCTTGGGCTTCAGCGCGAGCGCCATCGCGATCATCGCGCGCTGCCGCATCCCGCCGGAGAACTGGTGCGGGTAGTCCTTGAGCCGCAGGTCCGGGCTCGGGATGCCGACCTGGTCGAGCAGGTCGGCCGACCGGCGCAGGGCCTCCTGCTTGCCGAGGCCGAGGTGCGTCTCGAAGGACTCGCGGAGCTGGCGGCCGATCGTCAGCACCGGGTTCAGGGACGTCATCGGGTCCTGGAAGATCATCGCGACGTCCTTGCCGCGGATCCGGCGGAGCTCCTTGTCCGGGAGGCCGATCAGGTCGCGGCCGTCGAAGACCGCGCGGCCGCCGGTGACGCGGCCGTTCCGGGCGAGCAGGCCGAGGACGGCGAGCGATGTGACGCTCTTGCCGCAGCCGGACTCGCCGACGAGCCCGAGCGTCTCGCCCGGCGCGATCTCGAACGAGACGCCGTTGACCGCGTAGACGTGGCCGCGCGCCGTCGCGAAGCGGACGCGTAGGTCCTCGACGGAGAGCAGCGGCTCAGGCACGGCCACGCAGCTTCGGGTCGAGGGCCTCGCGCAGACCGTCGCCGATCAGGTTGAAGCCGAGGACGGAGATGACGATCGCGACGCCCGGGACGATCGCGAGGAACGGCGCGCTCTGCAGGTAGCGGTCGACCTGCGTCAGCATCGTCCCCCACTCCGGCGTCCCCGGGTCCTGCGGGCCGAGGCCGAGGAAGCCGAGGCCGGCGACGTCGATGATCGCGGTGGCGAGCGCGAGCGTCCCCTGCACGATCACGGGTGAGATCGCGTTCGGGAGGATGTGCGAGACGAGGATCGACCGCCGCGGCACGCCGACCGACCGAGCCGCGAGGACGAAGTCGTTCTCCTTCTGGGAGAGGATCGAGCCGCGCAGGAGGCGGGCGAAGATCGGCACGTTGGTCGTCCCGACGGCGATCATGATCTGCCAGAGGCCCGGGCCGAGCGCCGCGACGATCCCGATCGCCAGCAGCAGGCCCGGGATGGACAGCATCACGTCCATCGTCCGCATGATCACGGTGTCCGCGACGCCGCCGAGGTAGCCGGCGATCGAGCCGAGGACGAGGCCGATCGAGAGGCCGACGGAGACCGAGACGACGCCGATCACGAGCGAGAAGCGGGCGCCGTAGAAGATCCGGCTGAGCTCGTCGCGGCCGAGCTGGTCGGCGCCGAGCGGGTGCGCCCACGTCGGCCCCTGGCAGCAGCCGTGCGCGACGAGCAGGAGGTTCTGCGCGCGCGGGTCGTACGGCGAGATCACCGGCGCGAAGATCGCGATGAAGACGAAGAGGCCGACGAGCCCGAAGCCGACGAGCGCCCCTGGGTTCCGCCGCAGCCGCCGCCAGGCGTCGCGCCAGAGCCCGCCCTGCGGCGCCAGCTCCTCCTCGACGTAGGCCTCGATCTCCGCGAGGCTCACGAGACGCGGATCCTCGGGTTGATGACGGCGTACGACACGTCGACGAGCAGGTTCACGAGGACGAACACCACCGCCACGAACAGCAGCCCGCCCTGGATCACGGGGTAGTCGCGGTTGAAGATCGCGGCCTCGAGCCAGGTGCCGATCCCCGGCCAGTCGAAGACCGTCTCCGTGAGGATCGCGCCCGACAGCAGCAGGCCGGTCTGGAGCCCGATGATCGTCGAGACCGGCAGGAGCGCGTTCCGGAGCACGTGCCGCGTATCGACGATCCGCGGGGCCAGCCCCTTCGCGCGCGCGGTGCGCACGTAGTCGTCGTTCTGGACGTCGAGCACGGCGGCGCGCGTGATGCGCGCGACGATCGCGAGCGGGATCGAGCCGAGCGCGACCGCGGGGAGGATCAGGTGCTTGATCGCGTCCCAGAGCGCGCCGCCGTCGCCGCGGATGATCGCGTCGAGGACGTAGAGGTTCGTCGGGTGCGGCCTCGTCGCGAGCACGTCCTCCCGGCCGATGCTCGGGAGCCAGCCGAGCTTCACGGCGAAGATCCACTTGAGGACGAGGCCGAGGAAGAAGATCGGGATCGAGATCCCGAGGAGCGAGCCGACCAGGGAGACCTGGTCGAACCACCCCCCGTACCGCTTCGCGGCGAGGAAGCCGAGCGGGATGCCGAGCGCGATCGCGAAGATCATCGCGGCGAGCGCGAGCTCGACCGTCGCCGGGAAGCGCTGCCCGAACTCCCAGGCGACCGACCGGCGCGACGAGATCGAGACGCCGAAGTCGCCGTGCGCGATCGTCGTCAGGTAGCCCCAGTACTGCTCGTAGAGCGGCCGGTCGAGGTGGTACTCGTGGCGGATCTGCTTGATCAGCTGCGGCGTCGCGCGCTCGCCGAGGAGCGCCTGCGCCGGCGAGCCCGGGAGCAGCCGGATCCACAGGAAGACGAGGATCGACAGCCCGAGCAGGATCGGGACGAGCAGGAGCAGCCGGCGGACGACGAAGCGAAGCACTCGTTCGTCAGTCGTCCGCCGGCATGACTCCCAGGATCACTCCCTACTTGCCGAAGTAGACGGTCGAGAACGGCTCCAGCGAGACCGGGCTCGGCTGGTAGCCGTCCACGTTCTTCTGGAACGCCAGCGCCGGCGAGCTGTGCACGTACGGCACGACCGGCAGGAACTTCATCACCTCGACCGACGCCTGCTGGTAGAGCGCGGCGCGCTTCTCGAGGTTCGGCTCCTCGTCCGCCTTCGTGAGCAGGCTGAAGAGCGACGGGTTGTTGAACCCGAACTCCGTGCCCTGCGCGCCGAAGTGGATGTTGAGGAAGTCGGCCGGGTCGCCGAAGTCACCCGTCCACCCGAGCAGGAACACCTCCGCCTTGCCGGCCTGGACGGAGCTGAGGTAGTCCGGCCGCCACGGCGCCGAGTGGAACGTCACCTTGAAGCCCGAGTTGTTCAGGCTCGCCCCGAATGCCTCCGCGTTCTGCTGCGGGTTCGGCATGTACGGGCGGGAGACGTTCGTCGGGTACCAGAAGTCGACCGGCACCGGCAGCGTCAGCCCCGCCTGCTGGAGGAGCTGCTTCGCCTTCGCCGGGTCGTACGGGTACTGCGGCACGCCCTTGGTGGCGTAGCCGACGAGCGAGGTCGGCAGGAACTGGTCGGCCACCTGGCCGCGGCCCGCGTAGAACGAGTCCACGACCGACTTCCGGTCGAGGCCGTACGCCAGCGCCTCGCGGACGAGGACGTTGTCGAACGGCTTGTACGACTGGTTGATCCCGACGTAGCCGATGTTGAAGGCGGGGCGGCTCAGGAGCTTCAGGCTGCTCGTCTTCTGGATCGTCGGCACGTCCGCCGGGTCGACGAGGTCGTAGCCCTGGATCTCCCCGGTCTGGAGCGCCTGGAGGCGCGCCGCGTTGTCGGAGATCGGCTTGAAGATGATCCGCGCCAGCTTCGCCGGCGTGCCCCAGTAGTGCGGGTTGCGGACGAGGACGAGCTTGTCCCCGACCGTCCACGACTGGAGCATGTAGGGGCCCGTCCCGATCGGGTGCTGCGTCCCGAAGGTGCCCGCCGGGTGGAAGACGCCGTTGTTGTCGACCGTGCCGGCGTCGGCCTTGTACTTCACGAGCGCCGTCGGGCTCGCCATGCCGAAGTTCGTCAGCGACAGCGCGCCGAGGAACGACGACGACGGCCGGTTCAGCGACAGGATGACGGTGTACTTCCCGACCGGCTTGCAGCCCTTGTAGAGGCCCTGGCCGGGGCCTGGGTTGCCCTGTGCCGGATGCGCGAAGTCCCCGAAGACCGTGTTCCAGTAGTACGAGACCCCTTGGTTCTGGAGCGGCCCGGGGAAGTTGTACCAACGGTTGAAGTTGAAGCAGACCGCCGCCGCGTTGAACGGCGTGCCGTCCTGGAAGAGGACACCCTGGCGGAGCTTGAACGTCCACTGGAGGCCGGTCTTGTTGGCCTGCCAGCTCGTCGCGAGCAGCGGCACGACCTGGGTCGTGCCCGGCTTCAGGCCGACGAGGCCCTCGAAGATCTGGTTGATCGGCCGCAGCGACTCGCCGTCGGAGACGAGCGGGCCGTCGAGAATGACCGGGTCCGCCGCCGTCCCGAACACGAGCGTGTCGCTCACGGAACGGTGCGAGCCACCGGCGCTCGCGGCCGAGACGGCCAGCAGAGCGCAGCCTGCAAGTGCGGCCGCAAGGACCAGCAACCTGCCTTTCTTCACGGATCCCCTCCTTGATCAGTGCCCCGGAGGCGCCGGGGTTCCGGCGAGTAAATCAGGTTGTTACGGAAAGGAAAAGGGGCGGCCTGAGCCGCCCCCCAGTCCAGCCGTGGCTCAGGCGGCCGCGACCGAGATCAGGTCGCGTAGTGCGCCGAGCCGGGCGAGAGCCTGTCCTTCGAGCTGGCGGACGCGCTCGCGCGTCAGGTCGAGCTCGTTGCCGATCGCCTCGAGCGTCCACGGCTCGCCGTCGAAGCCGAAGCGCAGCTCGAGGATGCGCCGCTCGCGCTCCGGCAGCGCCTCGAGCGCCCGGCGGACGCCCTGGCGGCGCAGGGACTCCTCGGCCTCGTCGAACGGGTCGGCAGCCTCGCGGTCGGCGAAGAGGTCGCCGAGCTCGCCCTCGTCCTCGGCGCCGACCGTCTGGTTCAGCGACACGGACGCGTGGGCGGCGCCGAGCGCCTCGTCCACGTGCTGCATCGGCAGGCCGGTCGCCTCGGCCAGCTCCTCCTTCGTCGCCTCGCGGCCGAGCTCGACCTCGAGCCGGCGCGCGGCGCGGGAGAGCTTCTGCTGGCGCTCGACGACGTGGACGGGGACGCGGATCGTGCGCGCGTGGTTCGCGACCGCGCGCTGCACCGACTGCCGGATCCACCAGGTCGCGTACGTCGAGAACTTGTAGCCGCGGCGCCAGTCGAACTTCTCGACCGCTCGGTTGAGGCCGAGCGTGCCCTCCTGGATCAGATCGAGGAAGGGGACGCCCAGGCCGCGGTAGCCCTTGGCGATGGAGACGACGAGACGCAGGTTCGACTCGATCATGCGGCGCTTCGCCCGGTCGTCGCCGCCCTCGATCTGCTTCGCGAGCATGACCTCCTCGGCCGCGGTCAGCAGCTTGTGCCGGCCGACGTCCGCAAGGAAGAGCTGCAGGCTGTCCGCTGCGCCCGAGACCTCGGCTGCGGCGGCGACGGCCTCGGCTTCAGCCTCGGCCTTCTCCTTGTCCGCCTTCTCCTTCTCGGCGGCGGCGTCGGTGGTGGGCGCGCCGATCTCGAGGCCCGTGCGCTCGAGCTCGCGCGTGAGCTCCTCGACCTCCTCGTCCGTGAGGTCGAGCTCGGTCGCGAACGCCTCGAGCTCGGCAGGCTCGACGTAGCCGCGCTCCTCGGCAGCCTCGACCATCGCGCGGATCTGGTCTGACTCGAGCAACTCGTGAAGCTGGTTCTGCGTCAGGGTCGTCTCAGTCCTTTCGGTCCTGCTTCGAAGACGTCAGCAAACCTTCTCACTCTAGGAGGAAGATCCTCCGTTGGCCAGCCCGCCGCCTGACGTCGTGAACGTGACGCAGGCGCCGGCTATTCCGACGCGGGCAGATTTCCGATGTTAGGACTTCTTGCGGCCGCGAGTGTTGCGCTTCGGTGACGGACCTTTGGCGCGCCGTTCGGCCAATAGCTCGATCGCGCGGTCGAGCGTCAGCGCCTCGGAATCGTCGCCGCGGCGGAGGCTCGCGTTGGTCTCGCCGTCGGTCACGTACGGCCCGAACCGGCCTTCCTTCAGGACGATCGGCTTGCCGCTGACGGGGTCCGGGCCGATCTCCTTCTTCGGCGCCGCGGCCGCCGCCTGACCGCGACGGCGGCGCGGCTGCGCGAGGACGGCGAGCGCCTCCTCGAGGCCGATCGTCAGCAGCTGCTCCTCCGACTCGAGCGAGCGCGTCTCCGTGCCCTTCTTCACGTACGGGCCGTAGCGGCCGTTCGCAGCGACGACCTCCTCGCCGTCCTCCGCGACGCCGACGGTGCGCGGGAGCTGCAGGAGCTCCAGCGCCTGCTCGAGCGTCACGGTGTCCGGCGCCATCGTCTTGAAGAGCGACGCGGTGCGCGGCTTCTCCTTCGCCCCCTCCGGCAGCACCTCGGTCACGTACGGGCCGTAGCGGCCGGTGCGCGCGACGATCTCGCGGCCGGAGTCGGGATCCGTGCCGAGGCTCCGGTCGCCGGCCGGCTGCTCGAGGAGCTCGCGCGCGCGGTCGAGCGTGAGCTCGTCCGGGGCGACGTCGTCGGGGATGTTCGCGCGCTGGCCGTCGCGCTCGAGGTAGGGGCCGTAGCGGCCGACCCGCAGGACGATCCCGTCGCCCAGGTCGATCGAGTTGATCTCGCGCGCGTCGATCGAGCCGAGGTCGGACACGAGCTCCTGCAGCCCGCCGTCGCCATCGCCGTAGTAGAAGCGGCGCAGCCAGCCGGTGCGATCCTCCTCGCCAGAGGCGATCCGGTCGAGGTCGTCCTCCATCGAGGCGGTGAAGTCGTAGTCGACGAGGCGCCCGAAGTGCTGCTCCAGGAGCCCGGTGACCGAGAACGCGAGGAAGGACGGCACGAGGGCGCTGCCCTTCTTGAACACGTAGCCGCGATCGAGGATCGTGCCGATGATCGAGGCGTAGGTCGACGGTCGGCCGATGCCGAGCTCCTCCAGCGTGCGGACGAGCGTCGCCTCGGTGTAGCGCGGCGGCGGGTTCGTCTCGTGGCCCTGCGGCTCGAGCGCCTTCAGCTCGACGGCATCGCCCTCGGCGAGGTTCGGCAGCCGCCGCTCGTCGTCGTCCCCGTCGGGCGACTCGTCCCGGCCCTCCTCGTAGGCGGCGAGGAAGCCGCGGAAGGTGATGACGGTCCCGCTCGCGCCGAACTCCGCCTCCTCGCCGTCGGTGGACGTGCCCGCGATCCGGAACGAGACCGTCTGGCCCTCGGCGTCCTTCATCTGCGAGGCGATCGTCCGCATCCAGATGAGCTCGTAGAGCGCGAGCTCGTCGCGCGAGAGCTCGCGCTGCAGCTGCTGCGGCGTGCGGAAGGAGTCACCGGCGGGGCGGATCGCCTCGTGGGCCTCCTGCGCATTCTTGACGCGGCGCTCGTAGCGGCGCGGCGCGGCGGGGACGTACTCGGCGCCGAAGAGGTCGGCGGCCTGCGCGCGGGCGGCCGTCAGCGCCGACTCCGACAGCGTCGTCGAGTCGGTGCGCATATAGGTGATGTACCCGTTCTCGTAGAGGCGCTGGGCGACGCGCATCGTCGTCTGCGCAGTGAAGCGCAGCTTGCGGCTCGCCTCCTGCTGCAGCGTCGAGGTCATGAACGGCGCGGCCGGGCGGCGGGTGTACGGCTTGCGCTCGACGCGGGTGACGCGGAACGACGCGGCCTCGAGGCCGGCGGCGAGGCGGCGCGCCGCGTCCTCGTCGAGGACGAGCGCGTCGGCCGCCTTCAGCTTCCCGTCCGGCCCGAAGTCGCGACCCTGGGCGACGCGCTTCCCGGAGACGCCGACGAGGCGCGCGTCGAAGGAGTCGGGGTCGAACGTCGCGAGCAGATCCCACCAGCCCGCGGCGACGAACTTCATCCGCTCGCGCTCGCGCTCGACGACGAGCCGCGTCGCGACCGACTGCACGCGGCCGGCGGAGAGGCCGCGCATGATCTTCTTCCAGAGGACCGGCGAGATCTCGTAGCCGTAGAGGCGGTCGAGGATCCGTCGCGTCTCCTGGGCGTCGACGAGCTTCTCGTCGATGTCGCGCGGCGACTCGAGCGCGCGCTGGATCGCGTCGCGGGTGATCTCGTGGAAGACCATCCGCCGCACCGGCACCTTCGGCTTCAGGACCTGGAGGAGGTGCCAGGCGATAGCCTCGCCCTCGCGGTCCTCGTCCGTCGCGAGCAGGAGCTCGTCGGCCTCGGCGAGCGCCTTGCGCAGCTCGCTGACCTTCTTCTTCTTGTCGGGGTCGACGACGTAGAGCGGCTCGAAGTCGTTCTCGACGTTGACGCCGAGCCGCGCCCACGGCTCGCCCTTGTGCTCCTCGGGGATCGCGGCAGCGCTGTCGGGGAGGTCGCGGATGTGCCCGACGCTCGACTCGACGACGAAGTCGTTGCCGAGATAGCCGGCGATCGTCTTTGCCTTGGCAGGCGACTCGACGATGACGAGATGCTTGGCCATTTCCGGCCGAGCACGATAGCCATACTCCGTTCGTGCGCCCGCCCGCCGTTTACAACGTTGTCGCGGCCCTCACCTGGCCGATCCTCCACGGGATCTACCGGCTGCGCGCGACGGGCGTCGAGAACCTGCCGCGCGAGGGCGGGTACGTGCTCGCGTGCAACCACGTCTCGAACTTCGACCCGTGGCCGCTGGGGATGCCGCTCTGGCCGAAGCGGTGGCTGCGCTTCATGGCGAAGTCGGAGCTCTACTGGTGGCCGGTCACGCTCGTCCTGAACGGGGCAGGCGCGTTCCCGGTCCGCCGAGGCCAAGCGGACGCGGAGGCGATCGAGACCGCCGAGCGCCTGGCTCGCGAGGGCAACGTCGTCGCGATGTTCCCCGAGGGGACGCGTCGCGCGAAAGGGCTCGTCAAGAAGCACGAGGCCCGTCCCCGGTCGGGCGCCGCGCGGATCGCGATCGAGGCGGGCGTGCCGCTCGTGCCGGCGGCCGTCAAGGGGACGGAGCGGCTCGCGTTCCTGCGGCAGCTGCGGGTCGCGTACGGCGCGCCGGTCGACATCGACGACCTGCGCGACCAGGAGGACATCCGCGAGGCGTCCGCGGAGGCGACCGACCGTCTGATGGCCCGGATCCACGAGCTCGAGGCCTCCCTCTGAGCCTGCTCCTCGCCGTCGACGGCGACTCGTTCGCGCACCGCGCCTACCACGCGCTCCCGAAGTCGATCCGCCTCAACGCCGTCGTCGGCTTCACGAACATGCTCACGCGGCTCTGGGAGCAGGAGCGCCCGGACGCCGTCCTCGTCGCGTGGGACACGCTCTCGGTGCCGACCTACCGGCACGAGGCGTTCGCCGCCTATCAGTCGGGACGCGTCTTCGAGGAGTCGATCCTCGAGCAGCTCGACGTCCTCCCGGAGGTCGTCTCGGCGATGGGGTTCCTCGTCGCGAAGGGCGCGGGCTACGAGGCGGACGACTTCCTCGCCGCAGCAGCGAGGGAGTGGCCGGGGGAGGTGCTCGTCGCGACCTCCGACCGCGACGCGTTCCAGCTCGCGAGCGAGCGCGTGACGATCCTCCAGCCGACGAAGGGCGTCAGCGAGCTCGTGCGGATCGGGCCGGCGGAGGTGCGGGAGCGGTACGGCGTCGAGCCGGCGCAGGTACCGGACCTGATCGCGCTGCGCGGCGACCCGTCCGACAAGCTCCCCGGCGCGCGCGGCGTCGGCCCGAAGAAGGCGGCCGACCTCCTGAACCAGTACGGCACCCTCGAGGCGATGCTCGCGGACGGCCGCTTCTCGGCCGAGGCGGAGGACTTGCGGCTGTACCGGCGAATCGCCGAGATGGACGCCTCCGCCCCCCTTCCTCCCCTCAGAGACACGACACCCAGATGGGCGGAGGCGTCCGAGTACCTCGACGGGCTGGGCCTCGGACGCGTCGCCGAGCGCGTCGCGGCGCTGGCATAGTCGCCCCGTGAACGAGTGGCTCGAACGGGCTGCCGACGCGCTCGCCGCGGAGTCGCGCGTCCCGCGCGAGACGCTCGACCTCTCGCCCGACCAGATCCAGACGCTGCTCGACGCCGCCGGCTTCGCCGCGCACGAGAGCGGCGCCCGGACGAACGCGCCGCTCCTCTGCTACCTGCTCGGCGTCTCCGCCGGCGCCGCGAAGAGCCTCGACGAGCTGGTCGAGGTCGTCAGATCGACGTCCTGACGCACCCGGCGCTCGCGCGCCTGCACCCGACCGGCCACCATCCGGAGCGGCCGGAGCGCCTCACCGTCCTGCTCGAGCACCAGCCCGTGTGGAGCGAGGGGCGGGCGGCGACGGAGGAGGAGCTGCTCCTCTGCCACACGCCCGAGCACGTCGCGCGCGTGCGCGGCGTCGAGCACCCGCAGTGGCTCGACTACGACACGGTCGCCACCGAGACGACGTGGGAGGCGGCGTGCCTCGCGGCGGGGACGGCGATCGAGGCGGCGCTGCGCGGGGGCTTCGCGCTCGTGCGCCCGCCCGGCCACCACGCCCTCCCCGACCGCGCGATGGGCTTCTGCATCTTCGGCAACGTCTCGATCGCGGCGCGGGCGGCGCAGCAGCGGCTCGGGCTCGAGCGCGTGGCGATCGTCGACTTCGACGTCCACCACGGGAACGGGACGCAGGCGATCTTCCGCGACGACGACACCGTGCTCTTCGTCTCGCTCCACCAGTGGCCGTTCTATCCCGGGAGCGGCGGCCCGGACGACCAGGCGGAGACGACGGTGAACGTGCCGATGTCCGCGGGGTCCGGCGACGAGGAGTACCTGCGCGCGTTCGAGCACACGGTCGAACCGGCGGTCGCGCGGTTCGAGCCGGAGCTCGTGCTCGTCTCGGCCGGGTTCGACGCACACGTAGACGACCCGCTCGCGGACATGCGCGTCACGGAGGACGGCTTCCGGGAGATGGCGCGCCGCTGCGCGGCGATGGCGCCTCGGGTCGCGGCCGTGCTCGAGGGCGGCTACGAGCTCGACACGCTGCCGGGGCTCGTGCAGGCCGCGCTCGACGGCTTCACGTCCTGACGACCTCGAGATCCTCGGGCAGCACGACCGCGCCGTCGGGGCCGACGAGCGCAACGGTCACGTTCGCGCCGTCGCTGCGGCGGCGGGCGACTCGCGGCGGCCGCGGCGAGAGGTGCCGGTCGCCCCACTGCATCAGCGCGAGCAGCGGCGTCCGCAGCTCGGCGCCCTTCTCGGTCAACCGGTACTCGAACCGCTCGGGCTTCTCGCTGTAGCGGACGCGCTCGAGGACGCCGTCGTCCACAAGGCGGGCGAGCCTGTCGGAAAGGACGTTCGTCGCGACGCCGAGGCTCGACTGGAGCTCGTCGAAGCGCCGCCGCCCGAGCCCGACGTCGCGGATGACGAGCAGCGTCCAGCGGTCGCCGATCACCTCGAGCGCCCGCGCGATCGAGCAGTCCTGGCCCTCGTACGTCCGCTTCAGCATGCGTCCAGTGTAACTGACTTGCGTGACGCAAGTCACTTCGGCTATGGTCGTCTCGTGGAGCGCCGCTGGCAGGTCCTCGCCGTCACCGCGGTCGCGACGTTCATGAGCTTCCTGGACGTCACGATCGTCAACATCGCCTTCCCCGACATCCGCGCCTCGTTCCCAAGCGTGTCGCTCGGCCACCTGTCGTGGATCATGAACGCGTACGGGATCGTCTTCGCCGCCGCGCTCGTGCCCGCGGGCCGGCTCGCCGACCGGATCGGCCGGCGGCGATTCTTCGTCCTCGGGACGCTCGTCTTCCTCGGCGCGTCGGTCCTCTGCGGCGCCGCGCCGACGGTGGACGTCCTGGTCGCGGCGCGGGCGGTGCAGGCGCTTGGCGCCGCGATGCTCGTGCCGTCGTCGCTGGGGCTGCTGCTGCCGGAGTTCCCGCTGGAGCGCCGCGCGACCGCGACCGCGCTCTGGGGAGCGACGGGCGCGGTCGCCGCGGCGGCCGGACCGTCGCTCGGCGGGCTGCTCGTCGACTGGCAGGGCTGGCGCTCGGTGTTCTTCGTCAACCTCCTCATCGGGCTGCCCGCGCTCGTGCCCGCTCGGCGGATCCTGCGCGAGCACCGGCAGCAGGACACGCCCTTCCCCGACCTCGCCGGCGCGGCTCTCCTCGCGACCGGGGTCGGCGCGCTGGCGCTCGGGATCGTCCAGGGCCCGACATGGGGATGGGGCTCGGGGCGCGTGCTCGGGTCGTTCGTGGCGAGCGTCGTCCTGCTGGCGGCATTCGTGTGGCGGTCGGCCCGGCACCGCGCCCCGGTCGTCGAGCTGCCGCTGTTCCGCGTGCGCTCGTTCAGCGTCGCCAACCTCGGCGCGTTCGTCTTCTCGATGGGCTTCTACGCCCTTCTGCTCTGCAACGTCCTCTTCCTCACCGGCGTCTGGCACTACTCGATCCTGCGCGCGGGCGTCGCGCTGACGCCGGGGCCGCTGATGGCGACACTCGGCGCGGTCGCCGGCGGACGGCTGGCCGATCGCTTCGGCCAGCGCGTGATCGCGGTTCCGGGCGGGCTGCTCTTCGCGACCGGCGCGCTCCTGTTCGCGCTGCGCGTCGGCGTCCACCCCGCGTTCGCCGCGGACTTCCTCCCGGCGAACCTGCTCGGCGGGAGCGGCGTCGGCCTGACGTACGCCGCCTTCGGCAGCGCCGCCGTCGCCGAGCTGCCGCGCTCTCGCTTCGCCACCGGCGGCGCGGTCAACAGCTGCCTCCGCCAGGTCGGCGCGGTGCTCGGGATCTCGGTGCTGATCGTCGTGCTCGGGAACCCGTCGCTGCACGATTTCCACCGCGCGTGGGCGCTGATGGCGCTGACGGGGACGATCTCCGCGCTCGCGGGCCTCGCGCTCGGGCGCGTGCGCGCACGGCACGCGGAGGACGTCGTCGCGGCCGCGGTCGCCGTCGAAGCCTGACGCTAGGCTCCGGCGCGTGGACGAGCTCCGCCGCGTCGCCGCCGGGACGCCAGCCGCGCCCGCGGTCATGGAGCGCTACCTCGAGAAGGTGCGCGGCCGCGCCTACACGGTCACCGACACGGACGTCGAGACACTGAAGGCCGCGGGCCTGAGCGAGGACGAGATCTTCGAGCAGACCGTCGCCACGGCGATCGGCGAGGGGCTGCGCCGGTTCGACCGGGCGATGGACGTGATCCCGTCGTGAGGCTCGCGGTGCTTGCGGGCGACCACGCCCCGCCCGAGGCGCTCGGCGTCGTGAAGACGCTGATGTACCGCCCCGAGCTCTTCGGCGCGCCGTTCTCCGAGACGCTCGACCTGGCGATGCGAGGCCCGTCGGAATGGAGCGCGGGCGAGCGCGAGCTCTTCGCCGCGTTCACCTCGCTGCTCAACCAGTGCCACTTCTGAACGAGCTCCCACGGCGCGGTCGCGTCGTACGCGCTCGGCGAGGAGGTCTGGGACGCGATCGCGGCCGACTGGCGCACGGCGCCGCTGCGCCCCGAGCTGCGCGCGACGCTGGCCTTCCTCGAGAAGCTGACGCTCCGCCCCGACGAGCTCACGCGCGCCGACGCCGAGGAAGCGCTCGCCGCCGGCGTGTCGCCGCAGGCGCTCCGCGACGCCGCCACGGTCTGCAGCCTCTTCTCGATGATCGTCCGCCTCGCCGACTCCTTCGGCTGGGAGGTGCCGTCCTGGGAGCGCCTGCAGCAGCGCGCCCCCGCGATGCTCGAGGGCGGCTACTCCATGGCGGCGACCGGCCGTCGCGCCTTGACCTAGCCCCAGCTCCCTTCGGTCATCGGCCTGAGGGCGGTCTCCAGGATGCGGAAGTGGCGCGGCCGTTCGAGCGCGAAGACGATCACCTCGGCCACGTCCTCGGCCGTCATCATCCCGGGCAGCACGTCGGTCGTCCGGCCGCGGCCGGGCTCGAGGGCGAAGTCGGTGGCGACGCCGCCGGGGCAGATGTTCGTGCAGCGGATGCCCTGCTCCCGGAGCTCGTGGTCGAGCGCGGCGGTGAGGCCGACCTGGCCGAACTTCGAGGCGCAGTAGACGGCCTCGTACGGGAGGCCGCGCCGGCCCGCCTCGGACGCGACCGTGATCACGTCGCCCTGGCGGCCGAGCATGTGCGGCAGCGCAGCGCGGATCGCGTAGACCGTCCCCTTGAGGTTCACGTCGAGCATCTCGTCGAGGAACTCGCGCGAGAGGTCGAGGAAGGAGCCGTACGCGCCGACGCCGGCGTTCGGGATGACGACGTCGATGCCGCCGAAGCGGTCGGCGACCTCGTCGCAGAGGCCGACGAGCGCGTCGAGGTCGCGGACGTCGACCGGGCGGGCGACGACGCGCTCCAGGCCGAGGTCGTCGCCGCGGCGCGAGGCGAGGCCGAGGTTCATGCCGCGGTCGTGGAGCATCCGGGCCACCGCGGCGCCGATGCCGCGGCTCGCGCCGGTGATCACGGCGGTCTTGCCGGTCAGGTCGGTCATGGCTTCCTTCCGTCGATTTGCGCCGAGCCTACTCAGGAGTACGATCCGCGCGTGATCGAGTTCCACCTCGACGCGCGCTCCGGCGTCGCCACGTACCTCCAGATCGTCCAGCAGGTGAAGGAGGCGCTGCGCCTCGGGACGATCGACGTCGGCGACCAGCTCCCGACCGTCCGCGAGGTCGTCGCGCACCTCGCCGTCAATCCGAACACCGTCGCGAAGGCGTACCGCGAGCTCGAGCGCGAGGGCCTCGTCGTCGCGCGCCAGGGGCGTGGCACCTTCATCGCGAGCACGCTCGCTCCCGCCTCGCTCCGCTACCACGACGAGCTGCGGGTCAAGTTCGAGCGCTGGCTGGACGAGGCAGACGCGGCGGGGCTCGACGAGGAGAGCGTGCGGGCGCTTATCTCCGCGACGCTCCGCAAGACCTGGGCCCGCCGCGTGGCATGACCTCGGCGGCACCACTCGACGCGCGGGGGCTCGGGAAGCGGTTCCGTCGCGAGTGGGGCTTGCGCGACTGCACGCTGTCGATCCCGGAGGGCGCGATCGTCGGTTTGGCCGGGCCGAACGCGGCCGGTAAATCGACGCTGCTCGCGCTCGCCACCGGGCTGATCGCGCCGAGCGAGGGGACGATCTCCGTCCTCGGCCGCGACCCGCTCCGCGACCCCTCCGTCCTCGCCGAGGTCGGCTACGTCGCACAGGGCGCGCCGCTCTACCGCTCGTTCAGCGTCGCCGACGCGATCGAGTACGCGCGGCGGACGAATCAGCGCTGGGACGGCGACCTCGCGGCGGAGCTCCTGAACGGCCTGCAGCCGCGGACGCGCGTGGGCTCGCTCTCGGCGGGCGACCGAGCGCGCCTCGCGCTCGCGCTCGCGCTCGGGAAGCGCCCGCGGCTGGTCCTCCTGGACGAGCCCTTCGCCGGCCTCGACCCGCTCGCCGGCCGCGAGTTCCTGCAGCTCCTGATGGACGGCGTCGCCGAGATCGAGGCGACGGTCGTGATCGCGTCGCACGTGATTGCCGACATCGAGCGCGTCTGCGACCACATCGTCCTGCTCACCGGCGGCGGCGTCCGCCTGCAGGGGAACGTCGAGGAGCTGCTCGAGTCGCACCGGATCCTGATGGGGCCGCGCCGCCCGATCGGGACGATCCGCGGCGTCCGCACGATCGTCCGCGAGCGCTACGCCGGCCGTCAGCTCACCCTGCTCGTCGTCGCCGACGGCCCGATCGCCGACCCGTCGTGGACGGTGGAGAACGTCGGCCTCGAGGAGCTGCTGCTCGCCTACATGACGCCGGAGCGCCTGCCGGTGCAGTCGCCGCCCGAGAAGGTGCCGCTCCGATGGCATGGGTGACGTGGCGGCAGCACCGCGCCCATCTCTTCGGCGGGCTCGGGCTGCTCGCGCTGCTCGCGGCGACGGCCGTCGGGACGCACGTCCCGGTCCTCACCGAGTACCACGCGAAGCCGCTCG
>JAFAIV010000088.1 GCA_019236545.1 Actinomycetota bacterium
AGGAGCTTGTTGACGATCTGGGCCGTCAGCGCCTCGACGGCGCCGCGCTGCGTCTCGTCGAGCCGGCCGAGGACGCCGTCCGCCTTCCGCAGCTCCGCCTCGCGGATCTCCTCCGCCTTCGCGCGCAGCGACGCGATCGCCGGGACGACGTCGAGAGACGCGTGCCACTCGTGGAACTTCTCGGCCTCCGCCGCGACGATCGACTCCGCCCGCTCGGCCTCCTTGCGGCGGCCCGAAAGCGTCTCCGCGACGATCTCCTCGAGGTCGTCGATGTCATAGAGGTAGCAGCCGTCGAGGTCGCGGATCGCAGGGTCGAGGTCACGTGGCACGGCGAGGTCGACGAGCAGGAGCTGCCGCCCGCGCCTGCGCGCGAGCATGCGCGACACGGTCTCGGCGTCGAGGACGATCCCCGGCGCGTTCGTCGAGGCGATCACGACGTCGACCCCTGCCAGCCGCTCCTCGATCTCGGCGCGGTCGGTCTTCGAGTTCGCGACGAGGACGATCTCGGCGCCGCGCGTCCGCAGGTTCCGCGCCGCCTGCTCGCTGACCTTGCCGGCCCCGAGGAGGAGGATCGTCCGCCCGCCGAGGTCGCCGAAGACCTGCTCCGCGAGCGCGCCCGCGGCCGAGGAGACGGAGGCCGGGCTCTCGCCGACCGCCGTCTGCGCCCGCACCTTCCGGCCGGCGTGGAGAGCCTGCCGGAACACGCGCTCGAGCAGCAGGCCCGTCGTCCCGAGCTCGAATGCGACCCTGACCTGGCCGAGGATCTCGCCCTCACCCGGCACGAGCGAGTCGAGCCCGGCCGCGACCCGGAAGAGATGGAGCGCCGCCGCCTGGTCGCGCAGCCGGTAGAGCGCGCTCTCGACCTCCGGCTCGAGCTCCGAGAGCGCGGCGACCGCCTCCCGCTCGGCCGCCTCGCCGTTCTCGGACGCCACGTAAACCTCGGTGCGGTTGCACGTCGAGAGGACGACCGCCTCCCGCCCGTCCTCGGCGAGCCGCGCCGCGAGCTCGCGCGCCGCCTCCTTCTCCAGCGCGACGCGCTCCCGCAGCTCGACGGGCGCGTGGTGGTGCGAGGTGCCGACGAGGACGAGGCGCATCAGGAGAAGTGACTCGCGGGGAGGGCCAGCCGGACGACGATCACGAGCAGGAAGCCGGCGAGCGCGAGGTAGGCGGCGCGGCGGCCGCTCCAGCCGGCGCGCCAGCGCAGCAGCAGGTACGCCGCCCAGACGACCCAGGTCAGCGCGGTGACCGCGACGAGCGCGTCGACGCGGTCGTGTGAGGAGACGAGCCGCGCGGCGCCCACCGCGATCCCGAGCGTCAGCGCCGGGAGCGACCACGCGACCGTCCGCAGCGCGAGCGCGTCGAGGGTCGCGAGCGCAGGCGCGCGCAGGCGCAGCACCGACGCGGGCCGCACCTTCAGCCGCCGCTCCTGCCAGACGTACAGCGCCGACAACGCGGCCGCGAGCGTGAACCCGGCGAACGCCGCGAGCACGAGCCCGACGTGGAGGACGAGGAAGAGGTTCGAGTAGTGGCTCGCCTCCCCGGTCGCCATCCCGCCGCCCGCGCGCGCGACGACGAGCAGCACCGCGGCGAGCGGCATGACCGCAAGGCCGAGCAGCCGGTACGGCCGCCTGCAACCCCAGATCAGGTAGGCGGAGACGACGAGCCAGACGAAGAGGTCGAGCGACCCGGCCCACGTCCCCCACGGGAAGCCGTCGCGCCGCGCGGCCTGCACCGCGAGCAGCGCGGTCTGCGCGAGCCAGCCGAGCCGAACGCCCCACGTCGCCGCCCGGCCGAGCGCCCCCGGTCGCCGCGCCTCGCCGAGATAGCCGACCGCGGCCTCCCCGTAGAGGAGCAGCGCCGGCCAGAAAAGGAGCTCAGCCAACGGGCGCGGGCTCCCGCCGGGCCTCTTCCTCGGCCTCCGGCCCCGCCCGTCCGGCGAGGGCGTCGACCTCCCGCTCGAGCCGCGTCAGCTTCAGCGCGATGATCAGGACGTAGGCGAGGACGACGGCGAAGACGACGCAGTACGCAGCGGTCACGTACTTCTCGGCAGTGGTCAAGCGAGCACCTCCCTCAGCTCGCGCAGGCGCGAGTCGAGCAGCTTCCCGGCCAGCTCGACGCGGTAGAGCGTGTACGCGAGGACGAGCATCGCGGCCTGCGCGACGCAGTACGTGACGAGGATCCAGCCGCCGAACCTCGGCCCCTGCAGCGTGAAGACGACCGGGTGGATCAGGTTCTTCGCCAGCCGGATCGCAGCGAAGCTGACGGGGATCAGGACGACGCCGAAGAGCGCGTAGACAGCGCTGAGGTTCGCGCGCTGCGGCCCCGGGTCGACCGAGAAGCGGAGCATGAAGTACGCGCAGTAGAAGAGGAACAGGACGAGGAACAGCACGAGCTGGTCCTCGCTCCACAGCCACCAGTGCCCCCACGAGATCTTCGCCCAGATCGAGCCGGTGAGGAGCACGAGCACCCCGAGGATCACGCCCTGGTGGACGGCGACGTAGCTCTCGAGGTCGTAGCGCGGGTCGCGGCGGGTCAGGTGCCGGAACGCCTTCCACGCGCCGCCCGCGAAGCACGCGTACGCGGTGATCGCGATCGACACGTGGAAGTAGAAGATCCGCTGCGAGAAGCCCTGGTCGGCGTCGTTCGGGGCGACGAAGAAGACCATCGCGATCGCGAGCGTGACGAGGACGAAGGCAGACGCTGCGAGCGCGGGAAGCGGAATGCGATACGAGCGACCCACGTCTCGGCCAATTGTGGCAGCGGACCGGCCTATTCGGTGACGACGAACTCGAAGGTCGCCCAGCAGACGACCGAGAAGAGCGCGTCGTACAGCACGAGGAAGCCGAGGTAGCGGCCCGGGCTCGCGGCGACGCTCGCGCCGACTCCGCCGACGACGATCGGGATCGCGAGCGGCAGGAAGAGCAGCGGCATCAGCAGGTCGCGCGCGCGTGTGGCGACGGCGATCGCGCCGAGGAACGCGCCGACGGCGCAGATCCCGACGTCCGCGAGGACGACTCCCGCGACGGCGCTTCCCGAGAGCCGGTGGAAGAACAGCCCGTAGACGGGCAGCGCGACGACCTCCGCCGCGCCGAGGAACGCGAGCGCCGCGATCGACTTCGCGACCCAGATCGTGCTGCGGTCGACGGGCGCGAGCACGAGCCCGTCGAGTGTCCGCTGCTCCCGCTCCGGGACGAAGGCGCGCCCGAGCCCGAGCAGCGCGGTGAAGACGATCGCCACCCAGAGGAGCCCGTTCGCCGCGAGCCGCGAGGGCGAGCTTCCGACCGCGAAGTGGAAGACGACGAAGGTCGAGACGACGAAGAGGAGCATCGCCGGCAGCGTGTCCCGCGCCCGCAGCTCGAGCAGCAGGTCCTTCCGCGCGAGCGCGACGACGTCGCGGGCGTACGTCACGCCGCCGCCAGCCCCAGATGCGCGGTGGCGAAGCGCTCGACCCGCTCGGGGTCGTGCGTCGAGACGAGGAGCGCGCGCTCGGCCCGCAGCTCCTCGAGCTGGGCGTCGAGCAGGACGGCGCCCTCGGCGTCGAGCGCCGTGTAGGGCTCGTCGAGGACGAGCAGCGCCGGGTCGTGCAGCAGCACGCGGCAGAGCGCGAGCCGCTGCGTCATCCCGCGCGAGTACGAGCCGACCCGGTCGTGGCGCGCCTCCCAGAGGCCGAAGCGCTCCAGCAGCATCCCGACGCGCTCGCGCCGCTCCGGCACGCGATAGAGGCGCCCGTAGAGGTCGAGGTTCTCGAGCGCGGTCAGCTCGCGGTAGACGAGCGGGTCGTGGCCGAGGTAGCCGACCTCGCCGCGGCCGACCTCCACCTCGAGCTCGCCCTCGGTGGGCCGCGCGAGGCCGGCGCAGATCCGCAGCAGCGTCGTCTTCCCGGAGCCGTTCGGGCCGGTGACGACGAGGAAGCCGCCGCGCGCGAGGTCGAGGTCGACGCCGCGCAGGACGCGCCTCTCGCCGAAGCGCTTGCCGATGCCGCTGGCGCGGAGCACGCGCAGAGGATAGGCCGCGGAGCTTTACCGCGGTTTTACGCCGTGCTGACACCACTCGGAAACGGGTGCGGCCTGATTCGAGGCGAGGGGAAGCAACCGAATCGAGGGAGACAGAACGATGTCGAGGAAACGTTGGATCATGGCCGCGGCGCTCGTCGTCGCGGCGGTCGCCGCCGCCGGCGCCGGCGCAGCCGCGCACCGCGCGCAGTCGTCCCAGAAGGCGGCTGCGACGTTCAGCGCGGGCAGCCCGACCGACAGCCGTACGGCGACCTGCACCGCGAGCGACGGCACCTACAGCGAGACCGTCGCCACCTACACCGGCACGTCCACGAGCACGGACGCGCGCCTCAACGGCGCGTTGAGGATCCGCGCCCACAGCGTCGTCGACACGACGACCGGCCTCGGCTGGGTGACCGGCGACTTCCGCGTCGACGGGTCGTCCGGCGGCGTCCACGGCCAGCTCGCCGGCGTCATCTCCGGCGGCAACGTCTCGGGCACGGTCGCGGGCGACGCAAACGGCCCCGACGGCAAGCTGCTGGCGACGCTCACCGCCGCGTTCACGCAGGCGGCCGGCTTCTCGTCCGGCTCGCTCGGCACCGGCAGCGTCGCGGGAGCCGGGATCGTCTTCCAACGCGGCGAGTGCACGAGCACGAAGCAGGACCACTCGGTCTACGTCTCGCAGCTGCACCTCAACGCGGGCGAGGTCGTGCCGCCGTCGTCCAGCAAGGGCCACGCGGAGGGCAGCTTCACGCTCGACGTCACCCGCGACTCGACCGGCGCGATCACCGGCGGGACGGCGGTCTTCTACGTCAACTACCGCTTCCCGGGCTCGGTGACGATCAACGGCCTCACCCTGAACCAGGGCGCGAAGGGATCGACCGGTCCGACGACGCTCGACTCGGGCGTCACGTCCTTCACCGACGCTGACGGCAACGGCAACCTCACGAAGGTCGTCTCGGGCGTGTCGGCCGCGACCGCGCAGGCGATCCTCTCCACGCCGAACGGCTACTACGTGCAGCTCTCGACCGCCGACGGCGGGCTGCGCGACCAACTCGGCGGCTTCGCTCGACGCTAGGACGTCCCACGCGGCTAGGGTCCGGGGCGATGGAGCTCCGGACCCTGGGCCGCACGGGTCTCGAGGTCAGCTCGCTCTGCCTCGGGACGATGATGTTCGGCGCCTGGGGCGAGCCCGACCACGACGAGTCGATCCGGGTCATCCACCGGGCGCTCGACGCGGGGATCAACTTCGTGGACACCGCCGACGTCTACTCGGCGGGCGAGTCGGAGGAGATCGTCGGGAAGGCTCTGAAGGGCCGCCGCGACGAGATCGTCCTCGCGACGAAGGTGCACGGCCGGATGGGCGAGGGCCCGAACCGCTTCGGCAACACGCGCCGCTGGATCCTGATGGAGGTCGAGAACAGCCTCCGCCGGCTCGGCACCGACTGGATCGACCTCTACCAGATCCACCGTCCCGAGCCCGGCACGGACATCGACGAGACGCTCGGCGCGCTGACCGACCTCGTCCGCGCCGGCAAGGTGCGGTACATCGGCAGCTCGACGTTCCAGCCGTCACAGATCGTCGAGGCGCAGTGGGTGGCGGAGAGGCGCGGGCGCGAGCGGTTCGTCTCCGAGCAGCCGCCGTACTCCATGCTCGTCCGCGGGATCGAGGCCGAGGTGCTGCCGGTCTGCGAGCGGTACGGGATGGGCGTCATCCCGTGGAGCCCGCTCGGCGGCTCGTGGCTCTCCGGACGGTACCGCAAGGGCGGGAGCACGCCGGGCGGGATGCGGGCGCAGCGGCTGCCGCAGCGGTACGACATGTCCCGGCCGGAAAACCAGCGCAAGCTCGACGCGGTCGAGGAGCTGTCGCTGCTCGCCGAGGAGGCGGGCATCCCGCTGCCGCGCCTGGCGATCGCGTTCGTCCTGCGCCATCCGACGGTGACCTCGCCGATCATCGGGCCGCGGACGATGGAGCAGCTCGAGGACGCCCTCGCCGCCGCGGACGTGGAGCTGAGCGCCGACGTGCTCGACCGGATCGACGAGATCGTCCCGCCGGGCACGAACGTGAACCCGGCCGACGGCGGTTGGTCGCCGCCGTCGCTGGCGGACGCGTCGCTGCGACGCCGCTAGTGGCCTTCAGGCCGGGCCACGACCCGTCGCTGCGCCCAGGCCCGTCGTCCCGCGTGCTCGCGGTCGCCGACTCGAAGGTCGCGGAGGGCGTAGCGGTCGGAGGCGAGCCGCTGCACGTCGGCTGGATCGACGACGCGCCGGTGTTCGCCGCGCGCCCGACGGACGGCCTGCCGGAGGACGCGCGCGGGCTGCGGGCCGTGCTGGCGGAGGGGCCGGAGGACTTCGCGCTCGCGGCGGGCCGCGCGGCGCAGCTGCTCGACTGGGAGACGACGCACGCCTTCTGCGGCCGCTGCGGGACGGCGAGCGAGCGGTCGTCCGCCGAGCTGACGCGCGTCTGCCCGAACTGCGGGCTCGTCACGTATCCACGGATCTCGCCGGCCGTGATCATGGCCGTCCGCCGCGGCGACGAGGTCCTGCTCGCGCGGCGCGCAGGGCTGTCGCTCTTCTGGAGCGTCCTCGCCGGCTTCGTCGACCCGGGTGAGTCGCTCGAGCAGGCGGTCGTCCGCGAGGTCGAGGAAGAGGTCGGGCTGCAGGTGGACGCCCTCGAGTACGTGGGCAGCCAGCCGTGGCCGTTCCCGAGCCAGCTGATGATCGGCTTCCGCGCGCGCTACGCGGGCGGCGAGCTGCGGATCGACGAGACCGAGCTCGCGGAGGCGGGCTGGTTCCGGCTCGACGCGCTGCCGGAGATTCCGCCGCCGTACACGATCGCCAACCGGCTCATTCTCGGCCGCTAGGTCGCCTGGTCGAGGATCACGAAGACGGCGAAGACGACGCTGATCACGCCGTTCATCGTGAAGAAGGCCGTGTCGAGGCGGCGAAGGTCGTCCGGGCGCACGAGCGAGTGCTCGTACGCGAGCAGCCCGGCCACGGCGGCGACGCCGATCCAGTAGAGCGCGCCGACGGAGAGGCCGAGCCCCGCGGCCACGAGGCAGGCGACGGTGGCGAGGTGCGCGAGGCGCGCGCCCGTGAACGCGCCGCGGACGCCGAACTCGGTCGCGATCGAGTGCAGACCCTCCCGCCGGTCGACGTCGAGGTCGAAGAGCGCGTAGAAGAAGTCGAAGCCCGCCACCCAGAGCGCGACGGCCGCGCCGAGGACCCACGCCTGCCACGGCAGCTTCCCCGTGATCGCGACCCACGCGCCGACCGGGGCGAGCCCGTCCACGGCGCCGAGCCAGAGGTGGCAGAGCCAGGTGACGCGCTTGAGGTACGGGTAGACGACGAAGCCCGCCACGGGGATCGGCCAGAGCCGGTGGACGAGCGGGTCGAGCTGCCAGACGGCGGCGAGGAAGAGGGCGAGCGAGGCCGCGCAGAAGAGGACGACCTGAGCGATCGAGAGCTGGCCGCTCGGGATCTCCCGGCCCGCCGTGCGCGGGTTGCGCGCGTCGATGCCGCGGTCGATCAGCCTGTTGAGCGCCATCGCGAGCGAACGCGCGCCGACCATCGCGAGCGTGATCCAGAGGAGGTCGTGCGCCGTGGGCGTCCCACCGACCGCGAGGAACGCCCCGACGTAGGCGAACGGCAGCGCGAAGACGGTGTGCTCGATCTTGACGAGCCGGGCGAAGCGGGCGGGAAGCCGTGCGGGCGTCGCTGTCATGTCTGGCGGTGGGCCACGTCGCGCTCGCCGGCGAGGAGCTCGACGGCGTGGGCGAGGGCGGGGCGCAGGACGTCGAAGCCGTCGCGGACGCCGCCCGGCGAGCCCGGGAGGTTCACGACCAGCGTCGAGCCGATCGTGCCGGCCGTCCCGCGCGAGAGGAGGCCGTGCGGCGTCTTGGCGATCGAGTCGGCGCGGAGCGCCTGCGGGATCCCGGGCGCCTCGCGGTCGAGCACGTCGCGCGTCGCCTCGGGCGTCACGTCGCGCGGCGCAAGACCGGTGCCGCCGGTCGTGAGGACGATCGCCGCCGACGCGGCGAGCTCGCGGATCGCCGCGGCGATCCGGTCGCGCTCGTCCGGCACGACGCGCCGCTCGACCTCGTAGCCCTCGGCCGCGAGCAGCTCCGCGAGCGCGTCGCCGCTCCGGTCCTCCCGCGTCCCCGCGATCACGCCGTCCGAGACGGTCAGCACCGCGGCCTTCAGGCCACCGTCTCCTTCGTCTTCTCGACGAGGACGACCTCGGCGATGCGCATGCCCTTGTCGATCGCCTTGGCCATGTCGTAGACGGTCAGGGCCGCGACGGACGCAGCCGTCAGCGCCTCCATCTCGACGCCCGTCTGCGCGGTCGTCTCCGCGGATGCGACGATCTCGACCGCGTCCTCGCCGACCTCGAGCGTCACCTCGACGTGCGAGAGCGGCAGCGGGTGGCAGAGGGGGATGAGCTCGCTCGTGCGCTTCGCGGCCATGATCCCCGCGAGCTGGGCCGTCGTCAGCGCGTCGCCCTTCGGAAGCTCGCGCAGCCGCCGCGCCGTCTCGGGCGCCATCCGCACCTCCGCGCGCGCGACCGCGCGCCGGCGCGAGAGCGGCTTGCCGCCGACGTCGACCATGCGGACATCGCCCGCCTCGTCCACGTGCGAGAGCTCGGTCATCTCCCGAGCGACCGCCGCACGACGTGCCCGAGCTCGCGGCGATGCCTCCACGCCGCGCGGGCGCGCTCGGTGGTCGAGCCGTAGAGGACGTCGAGGAGCGCCTGCAGCGCCGCCTCCCCCGCGGGCTCGTACGGGTACCACCAGGCGGGCCGCAACCGGCCGCGATCCTCGTCCACGAGCTTGACCTGCGAGCACTCGAGCAGGCCGTACTTCCCGGTCGAGCGCCCGAACCCGGATGCCTTCACGCCGCCCCACGTCGCGGCGGCGGTCGTGAACGACCAGCCGAAGTCGTTGACCCAGACCATCCCGGCCTCGATCCGGCGCGAGACACGCCGCGCGCGCGCGAGGTCGCGCGTCCACACGCTCGCCGCGAGGCCGAAGGACGTGTCGTTCGCGAGCCGGACCGCCTCGTCCTCGCCCTCGAACGGCTCGACGGTGACCGCCGGGCCGAAGAGCTCGACGTCCGGCAGCGGCTCCGTGAGGACGGTCGGAGCGAGGAACCAGCCGCTGCCGTCGAGCCGCGGCGCGCCCGAGAGCGCCTCGACCTCGTCACGGCGGCGCTCCGAGATCAGCGGGCCGACGTCGTCCACCGGCCGGAGCTCGGCGGCCCGCTGCCGCAGGCGCGCGAGGAACTCCTCGTGCACGGGCCGCTCGACGTAGATCCTCTCCGCCGAGACGCATGCCTGCCCCGCGTTGATGAACGAGGAGAAGAGCGCGCCCTCGACGGCGCGGTCGAGATCGGCGTCGGCGAAGACGACGAGCGGGTCGCGCCCGCCGAGCTCGAGGACGACCGGGATCCCGCGCGCGCCCGCAGCAGCGGCGACGCGTCGGCCGACGGCGACAGAGCCCGTGAACAGCACCTTGCCGATCCCCTCGGCGCCGACCACAGCCTCACCGACCGGCGCCTCGCCCTGCACGACCTGCGCGCCGCCCGCGGGGACGCCGGCCTCCGCGAACACGTCGGCGACGAGCTCGCCGCAGAGCGGCGTGAGCTCGGACGGCTTCAGCACGACCGCATTGCCCGCGGCGAGTGCCGTCGCGACCTGCGTGAACGCGATCCCGAACGGGATGTTCCACGGCGTGATCGCGGCGACGACGCCGAACGGCTCGTGCGCGAGCCACGCCTTCTTCGTCTTCAGGTGGAGCTGCGCCAGCTTGACGCGCTCGTCGCGGAGGAGGCGCTCGGCGTGCTTCGCGAGCCAGGTCGCATGGTCGACCGCCGGGTAGAGGTCCTGCGTGATCGCCTCGGTTCGGGGCTTCCCCGTCTCGGCCTGGACCGTCGCCGCGAGCTCGTCCGCCCGCGCCCGCACGATCGCGCCCGCGCGTCGCAGCACATCCGCGCGCCCGCGCCAGCCGAGCTCCCACCAGGACGACTGGGCCTGCGCGGCCGCCGCGACCACCGCCGGCAGCTCGGCCGGATCGGTCCGCCGGACGGCGCCCACGCGTTCGAGCGTCGTCGGGCTGACGGAGACGAGCTCGGACTCCGCGGTGGTGCTCACGCGGGGATCGTACTCCCGCCTCAGCGGCGGGCAGCGGCCGCGTCGAGGTCGGCGAGCTGCGCGTCGATCCACGCGCGGATGTCGTGCGCGCGCACGTGCGCGCGGATCGCCTCGGCCCGCCTCGCCCGTTCGTCCGCCGGGAGCGCGAGCGCCTCGGCCAGCGCGTCGGCCTGACCCTGCAAGTCGAACGGGTTGACCGTGAGGGCCCACTCGCGGAGCTCCTCGTGCGAGCCCGCGTTCTCCGAGAGGACGAGCACGCCGTCGCGCTCGTTCACGAGCGGCGCTTCCTTCGAGACCAGGTTGAGACCGTCGAAGACCGGGTTCACGAGCAGGACGTCGAACTGCTTGTACCCCGCGACCGAGCGCGGGAAGTCGTCGGCGACGTCGAGCTCGATCGCGCCCGGGAAGCGCCGGTTCACGTCGACGACGGCCTCCTCGACCGCCCGCACGTAGTCGGCGTAGGCGGGGATGTCCTGGCGCGACGGCGCGAGCAGCGCGAGCATCCCGACCCGGCCCACCAACTCGGGATGCTGCTCGAGCAGGAGACCGAAGGCGCGGAAGCCGCGGACGACGTTCTTCGACGGGTCGGTGCGGTCGACGCGGAGGACGAGCCGCTCCGGCCGCCGCTCGACGAGCGCCCGCTCGCGCTCCAGCACCGCGTCGTCGTCGCGCAGCCGGTCGAAGTCGTCCGCGTCGATCCCGATCGGATGGGCCGTCACGGCCACGCGGCGACCCTGCCACTCGACCTCGTTCCCGTCGACTTGCGCGCCGAGGAGCGTCGCGCAGCAGTCGAGGAAGGCGCAGCGCCAGCGGTCGGTGTGGAAGCCGACGACGTCGTTCGCGAGCAGCCCCTCGTGCACGGCGCGCCGCTGGGCCTCCGGCAGCGCGTGCCAGTAGTCCGGCTCGGCCCACGGGATGTGCACGAAGTGCGACGTGACGACCTCCGGCCGGCGCTCGCGGACGAGCCGCGGCGCGACGTAGAGGTGGTAGTCGTGGAAGAAGACGGCGGCCTCGGGATCGCGGTCGAGCTCGGCGAGCGTCGCCTCGGCGAACGCCTCGTTGACGCGGACGTACCCGTCGCGCCACGCGGCGTGGAACTCGGGCCCGAGGTCGGGCGCGGAGCCGAGCCCCCAGAGGTAGTGCTGGACGAACCAGAGCGTCGGATTCGCGACGACGTTGTAGAAGCGGTCGTAGACCTCGGGGTCGTGGACGACGAGCCGCTGCCGGTACGGGGAGCCGTCGCGCGTCGTCTCGGCGAACGCGCCGCCCGCCTCCTCGGCCGCGGCGCGGTCCTCGTCCGTGATCGCGCTCGCGATCCAGGTGACGTCGTGGTGCGCGAGCAGGCCGCCGAGGGAGGTGACGAGCCCGCCGCCGCCGCGCTTGGCGGTGCGCTCGCCGTCGCGGCGCTCGTAGACGACCGGCGCCCGGTTGGCAACGACGAGCAGCTTCCGTCGCGTTGCCCGATCGGACAACTACTGGAGGCGCTTGACGAAGCGCAGGCGCGAGCCGCGGACGCCGGGCTGCGACTGGATCTGGAGCTCGTCGACGATCGTCCGGATGATCGCGATCCCGAGCCCGCCCTCGGCGAGGTCCTCGTCGTCATCGTCGACACCGCCGGCCGGGCCGTCCGGGTCGAAGCCCGGGCCGTCGTCGTAGACCTCGACCTCCAGGCGGTCGTGGGTGAGCGCGTAGGCGATCTCGACCCAGCCCTCGCCGTCGACGTAGGCGTGCCGCACGGAGTTCGAGACGGCCTCGGTCAGCGCCAGCTTCAGGTCGGCGACCGTCTCCTCCGGCATCGACGCCAGCTCGGCCAGCCCGGTCAGCGCCAGCCGCGCGAGGGCCACGTACTCGGCCTTCGACGGGATGCGCAGGCGGATCGAGCGGACGCCGTCCCGCTCCTGCTCGTGCAACTCGGCCATCATGGTCTCGCTCATCTCGCCCACTCTTTCCGCAGGTTCTCAGACCTAAACCCGCCGATTTCTACCAAAGGAGACGTAGGCCAACCTGGTGGCTTCTACCCAACAGCCGCCGGCCCTAACCGGTTTTCCCGTGAAAATGGCGCCAGCGGGAGCTCGAGCCGGAAGACCGTCCGGCCCGGCCGAGAGTCGAGGACGAGCCGCCCGTCCATCAGCTCGGCGAGCTCCCGCGCGATCGCCAGGCCGAGTCCCGTCCCTGACGCGCGCGCGCCCTCGAGGCGGGTGAAGCGTTCGAAGACGCGATCGCCGTCCTCGTCCGCGATGCCCGGCCCATCGTCCTCGACGGCGAGCGTGCCCCCGCGCGCGACCACGGTCACGCGCGTGCCGGGCGGCGTGTGCAGCAGGGCGTTGTCGACGAGCGCGCGGCCGATCTGGAGGATCCGCTCGCCGTCGCCGAGCGCCGTCGCCGCACCGTCGACCTCCAGCTCGAGCGGGTGCTCGCGCTGGCGCGCAAGCGCGCGGAACTCGTCCCGGAGCGCCTCGGCGACCGTCTCGAGCTCGATCGGCTCGCGCTCCGGCCGCAGCCGTCCGGAGTCGATGCGCGAGAGGTCGAGGAGGTCGCCGGCGAGCTTCGCGAGGCGCTCGACCTGCTCCGTCATCGTGGCGAGGAACTCGTCCCGCGTCGGCCGGTCGAGCTCCTCGTCCTGGAGCAGCTCGAGGAAGCCGCCGAGCGCGAAGATCGGCGTCCGCAGCTCGTGCGAGGCGTTGGCGATGAACTCGCGCCGCGCGTCCTCGAGCTGCGCGAGCTGGAGGCGCATGCGATCGAACGCCTGCGCGAGCTCGCCGAGCTCGTCCCGGCCGCCGTCGACGACCGGCTCGTCGAAGTCGCCCGACGCGATCCGGTCGGCGGCGCGCTCGAGCCTGCGCACGCGGCGCGCGAAGGCGGTCGCGGAGACGATGCCGACGAGGAGCGAGACGGCGAGCGCGATCAGGCCGGCCCAGACGACGCGCTGGCGCACGAGCGACACGTCGGCGTCGACGGACTTCAGGGAGGCGGAGACGAGCAGCACGCCGCCGGTGACGTCGCCGATGGCGACCTCGGCGTAGCTCTGCCCGCCGCGCGAGACGATCCCGTGGACGGGCTTGCTCTGCAGCGCGCGGAGCGCGACCGGGTCGTTGACGATCTCGCGATCGGTGCCGACCTGGCGCGAGTCGTAGAGCGGGACGAGGCTGACCGTCCCGGAGCCGCCCAGCGGAGCGGGGAAATAGACGACGCGGGCGTTCTCGGTGCGGGCCGTCTCGTCCACGAGGTCCGACGTGATCCCGCCCGAGCCCGCCGCCTCGCGCTCGAGTCCCTGGGCCGCGGCCGTCAACTGGCCGATACGGCCGTTCTCCAGCCGGCGCTGCAGGGTCGGGACGAGCGCGACCCAGACGATCGCGAGCGCACCGAGGACGACGGCGGCGAGGGCGATGCTCAGCCGAGCGCCGACGCTCTGGAAGACGCGCATCGGCGTTAGCGCGACTTCGGCCGGTCGCGGAATCGGTAGCCGACGCCGCGCACGGTCAGGATGATCTCCGGCTCGTGCGGCGCCTGTTCGAGCTTCTCGCGCAGATGGCGGACGTGGACGTCGATCGTGCGCGGCTCGCGATACGCGTAGTCGCCCCAGAGCGACTCGAGCAGCGCTTGGCGGCTGAACACGCGGCCGGGCCGCGCAGCCATCACGCGCAGGAGCTCGAACTCGACGTACGTCAGCTCGACCGGCTCGCCGCGAACCTCGACCCCGCGGCGGCCGACATCGATCCGCACCTCGTCGTCGCCGAGCACCTCCGCCGGCGCGCCCTGCTGCTGCGCCAGCGACGCGCGGCGCAACGCGGCCCGGACACGGCTGCGGAACTCGCGGATCGAGAACGGCTTCGTGATGTAGTCGTCGGCGCCGAGCTCGAGCCCGACGACCTTGTCGAGCTCGTCGTCGCGGGCGGTGAGCATGATGATCGGTACCGCGCTCTGGCCGCGTAGGCGGCGGCAGACCTCGAGCCCGTCGAGCTTCGGGAGCATCACGTCGAGCACGACGAGGTCGATCCTGTCGGCCGCGAAGCGCGTCAGCGCCTCCTCGCCGTCGCGCGCCTGGATGACGCGGAAGCCCTCGTGCTCCAGCGGATAGGTGAGGAGCTTCTGGACGGAGTCCTCGTCGTCGACGAGGAGGATGGTGGCGGAATCGGGCATGGCTGGGCGAAAGCTGGGTGCCTGCCTGCTTCCGTCCTACTATAGAGCGCCGTGGCGGCCGCATCGCGTCCCCCTGAGCGGCGCCGGCCGCGCCCCGGATCGCTCGAGCGGCCCGTCAACGGACGGCTCTACCGGGGGACCTGGCTGTTCGTCGGGCCGCCCCTGCTCCTGCTCGCGTTCAGCGTCGCGAGGCCGGCCGCGCTGCAGCCGTCGAACCTCCCGCCCGCGTTCGACCGGGGCGCCGCGATGGGGCTCGCGCAGGAGCTCTCGTTCCGCTACCCGAGCCGCGCGCCGGGGACCGCGGGGGCGGCGGGAGCGGCGTCCTGGCTCTCGAGGCAGCTCCTGCCCTACGGATACGCAGTGCGGCGCGACGTCTTCACCGCGGACGTGCAGGGGCGGGGACGTGTCCGGCTCGTGAACCTCGTCGCGACGAAAGCCGGTGTGTCGCCGCAACGCTGGATCGTCGTGATGGCGCATCGCGACGACGGCGGCGCGGGCTCCGGTCTCGACGACGACGCATCGGGGACGGCCGCGCTCGTCGAGCTCGCGCGCGCATACGCGCCCGCCGCGGGCGGGCCGCAGGTGACGCTGCCGTACTCGCTCGTCTTCCTCTCGACCGACGGGGGCTCGCTCGGCGGGCTCGGCGCCGCCCACTTCGCGCAAGAGACGGCGACGCGGGAGAACGCGCTCGCGGTGATCAACCTGGACGCGATCGCGGGGCCGGGGACGCCCCGGCTCGAGTTCTCCGGCGACACCGCCCGTTCTCCGGCGCCGGGACTCGTCGAGACGCTGCGCGAGATGCTGCTCCGCGAGACGACCGTGGAGCCGGCGCGGCCGAGCGGGCTGCGGCAGCTGATCGACCTCGGGTTCCCGTTCAGCGTCTACGAGCAGGCGCCGTTCGTGAGCGCCGGGATCCCGGCCGTGACGCTGACAACCTCCGGCGACCGGCCTCCGGGCGCGCGGGAGCCGCTCCAGGACAGGCTCGACCCGGTCCGGCTGGCGCAGATCGGCCGCGCCGCGCAGGAGACGATCGCGGCGATGGAGCAGGGCGTCGCGCTCGCGCAGGGGCCGTCCAGCTACCTCTTCCTCGGGCAACGGCTGATCCGGGGCTGGGCGATCGAGCTCGTCCTGATCGCGGCGCTGCTGCCCTTCGTCGCCGCCGCGGTCGACCTGTTCGCGCGCTGCCGGCGACGGCGTATCCCGGTCGCGCCGGCGCTCCGCAGCTACCGGAGCAGGCTCGCGCTCTGGGCATGGATCGGGCTCGTCTTCGGCGTGCTCGCGCTCGCCGGGGTGTGGGGGCATGGGGACGGACGGCCGCCGTCGCTCGAGCACGTCACGTGGCCCGCCGGTGGCCTCGTCGCGCTTGCCGCGCTGGCCGGCCTCGGCTGGATCGTCTCGCGCGACCGGCTGATCCCTCGACGGTCGGTCTCGGCGGAGGAGCTGCTCGCGGGCCACACCGCCGGGCTGCTCGCGCTCTCGGTCGTCGGGCTGCTCGTCGTGGCGACCGATCCGTTCGCGCTCGTCTTCCTCCTGCCCTGCCTGCACATCTGGCTCTGGCTGCCGCAGGTGCACAGCCGCGGCTGGACGGCGCGCTTCGGGGTTCTCGCGGCAGGGCTGCTCGGGCCTGCGTTGCTCGTCTGGTCGTTCGCCGTTCGTTACGGCCTCGGTTGGGACGCGCCCTGGTACATCGCGGAGCTGTTCGCCTATGGCTACGCGCGCGTGCCGCTGCTCGTGATCGCGATCGGCTGGCTCGCCGCCGCGGGGCAGCTCGCCGCGATCTCCGCGGGCCGCTACGCGCCCTACCCCGACCTCCGTGAGCGCCCGCCGCGCGGCCCGGTCCGGGAGACGATCCGGCGGATCGTGCTCGCCCAGCGGCGCAGGCGGCGGATGATCGAGCTCGAGCGCCGCGCCTACGGCGGCTAGCCCTACGGCTGGCCGAGGCGCAGGTACGACACTGGCGATCCTGCCGGGAGCTCACCGTTTCCACGTGGAATGTGGATCAGGGCGTCCGCCGCCGCGGCCCGGACGATCATGTGCGACTCCTGGCCGGTGACCGGGTCGAGGGCGACGGCGTCCGGGTCCAGGCGGGAGCGCGCCCGCACGAAGTCGTCGCGGGCGTCGTTCCGCCGCAGCGTCGCCGCGAGCCGGCCTGGCTCGAAGCGCGGCAGGGGGTCCGCCAGGCCCTGCAGCGCACGAAGCGCGGGCTTCACGAACAGCTCGCTGCCGACGAGTGCCGACACCGGGTTCCCGGGCAGCCCGAACACGAGCGTCGCCCCCCGGACGCCGAAGGCGAGCGGCTTACCGGGACGAATCGCGACGCGCCAGAAGACCTCCTCGACGCCGAGCTCCGACTCGATCCGGCGCACGAGATCGTGCGGGCCGACCGAGACGCCGCCCGACGTCACGAGGGCGTCCGCGCTCAGAGCGCGTTCGAGCGCCGCCCGGTGCGCCATCTCGTCGTCGGCGACCGCGGGCGCGATCTCGATGTCGGCGCCAGCGGCGGCGAGCGCGGCCGCCAGCATGACGCCGTTCGCCTCGTAGACCTGGCCCGGCTCGAGCGCCACGCCGGGACGCGCGAGCTCGGTGCCGGTGGCGAGCACGACGACGCGAGGGCGGCGCGTGCAGCGCACGTCCGCCACGCCCGCGGCGGCGAGGGCTCCCACGCGCGCAGGCCCGACGCGTGCACCCGCAGGCACGACCACGTCGCCCGCAGCCACGTCGCCGCCACGCGGGCGAACGTTCGCGCCAGGCGCCAGGCTCTCCGCCACCTCGATTTTGTTGTCATGTTTGACAACGTACTCGACGGGGATGACGGCATCGGCGCCGTTCGGGACCACAGCACCGGTCGAGATCCCGATCGCCTCGCCGGCGGCGAGACCGCGCGACGCAGGCAGTCCGGCCGCGGAGTCGTCGACGACGCGCAGGCACCCGGGCAGGTCGACCGCCCGGACGGCGTACCCGTCCATCGCCGAGCTCGGGAACGGCGGCAGGTCGACGACCGCCCGCGCGTCCTCCGCGACGACGC
>JAFAIV010000064.1 GCA_019236545.1 Actinomycetota bacterium
CTCGTCGCCGACCTCGAGAACGCGCTCGTCCCGGCCGCCGCGCGCGCATGAGCGACGGCTCGGACGCGGTCGTCCTCGTCGAGATCCCGGCCGGGTCGCGCAACAAGTACGAGTGGGACGACGAGCTCGGCGGGATCGTCCTCGACCGCCGCCTGTTCACGGCGATGGCGTACCCGGCCGACTACGGCTTCGTGATCGGGACGCTCGGCGAGGACGACGACCCGCTCGACGCGCTCGTCCTCACCTCCGACCCGACCTTCCCCGGCTGCAGGATCCGGGTCCGCGTCGTCGGCGTCTTCCACATGTCCGACGAGAAGGGGCCGGACGAGAAGCTGCTCTGCGTGCCGCTGCAGGACCCCGCGTTCCAGGGCGTGCGCGACATCCACGACGTGAACGCGGAGCTGCGCGACGAGATCGAGCACTTCTTCCAGCGCTACAAGGACCTCGAGCCGTCGAAGCGGACGGACACGCGCGGCTGGGGGAACCGGGCCGAAGCGGAGCGGATCCTCGACGAGGCCCGCAGGCGCAACGGCGGCTGACCATGGCCGCCCCCGAGCTCATCGACCTCCTGCACATGGGCCAGGAGCGCACGATCGCGTGCTACCTGCTCGACACCCCGGACGGGCCGGCGCTCTTCGACTGCGGGCCGACGACCTGCCTCGACGCGCTCGAGGCCGGGCTCGCGCGGCGCGGGGTCGCGCTCGCGGACGTCCGCCACCTTCTCCTCAGCCACATCCACCTCGACCACGCGGGCGCGGCGGGGGTGCTCGTGCGGCGGCATCCGCGGCTGCGGGTGCACGTCTCCGAGATCGGCGCGCCGCACCTCGTCGACCCGTCGCGGCTGGAGGCGAGCGCACGGCGGCTGTACGGCGACGCGTTCGACACGCTGTGGGGCGAGCTCGCGCCCGTGCCGGAGGCGAACGTCGAGATCGTCGGCGACCGCGTCCTCGGGCTCGACTGCTTCCCGACGCCGGGGCACGCGGGCCATCACGTCAGCTACCTCGACGCCGACGGGACGCTCTACGCGGGCGACGCCGCGGGCGTGCGCGTCCAGCCGGGACGGGCCGTGATCCCGCCGACTCCGCCGCCGGAGGTGGACGTCGAGCTGTGGGAGCGGACGATCGACGAGATCGAGCGCCGTGACCCGGACCGGCTGGCGCTGATCCACTTCGGCGTCGCCGATGACCCGGGCCGCCATCTGGCCGAGCTCGAGCTGACGCTGCTCGATTGGGCCGAGGCCGTCGAGGGCGGCGCGACGCAGGAGGAGTTCGTCGCCTACGTCCAGCAGGAGCTCGAGGTCTCCGGCGAGGACGTCAACGCGTTCACGCAGGCGCTCTCGCTCGTGCAGTCCTACGCGGGCCTGAAGCGTTGGGCGGACAAGCGGGCCGCCGCCGCCGGATAGGCTCCCGCTCGTGCCGCGCGTCCCCGTCCCGCCCGAGGTCGACGAGTTCCTCTCCCGCCCGAACCCGGCGGTGGTCGCGACGATCCGCCCCGATGGGACGCCCCATTCGGCCGCGACCTGGTACGACTGGGAGGACGGCCGCGTGCTCCTGAACATGGACGAGAGCCGCCTCCGGCTCGGCTACCTGCGCGAGAACCCCGCCGTCTCGCTGACCGTCCTCGACGACGGCGACTGGTACCGGCAGGTCAGCCTGATGGGCCGCGTCGTCTCGATCGAGGCGGACGAGGGACTGCGCGACATCGACCGGCTCTCCCAGCGCTACGTCGGCCAGCCGTACCGGAACCGCGAGAGCCCGCGCTTCACGGCGTGGATGGACCCGGAGCGCTGGTACGCCTGGCCGCCGCCGAAGTAGCTACGCCTCGACCGGCTCGGTCTCGACGATCCAGAGCGGCGCGTCGGCGCACCCGACCCGGCGCGCGCCGTCCCGCTCGTCCAGCGACGTCGCCAGGACGCGCACGGTCTCCCCGTCGAGGTCGAGGAGCGCGCCGCGCGGGTTGCCGCTCCCCGGCTCGACCATCGCGAAGCGCCAGGCCCAGGCGAGGCGGTGCACCTCGCTCGCCGGGCGCGAGAGGTCGAGCCGCGCGTCGTCCGCGGTGAAGAACGTCTGGTAGTCGCCGCCCTCCTGCGGGTCGCCCTGCTCGCCGGCGGCCAGCCGCTCGAACGCCGCCGCGAGCGTCTGGCCGACGAACTGGCCCATGCGCCCGAAGAACTCCTCCGGCGGCGCGAGCTCGAGCGGGAAGCGCGTCTGGGCGAGGATCGGGCCGGTGTCGAACTCGGCGTCCATGCGATGGAACGTCACGCCCATCTCCTCGTCGCCGTCCCGGATCGCCCACGCCACCGGGATCGGCCCGCGGTGGCGCGGCAGCAGCGACGGATGCCCGTTGATCCAGCCGTGCGGCGGCACCGCGAGCGCGTCCGCCGGGACCTTCCACGGGAAGCCCATGCAGACGGCGATGTCAGGCTCGACCGCGCGGAGCAGCGGCGCGATCGAGCTGCGCCGCGCCGGGACGAGGACGTCGAGGCCGGCCGGCACCTGCGCGAGGTCGAGCTGGAACCCGCCGTAGCGGCCGTCGCGGTCGGCGAGCGTCAGCAGCGCCACCGGCTCGTGCCCGGCCTCCGTCAGCCCGGCGTGGAAGCCGAGCAGCACCGGAAGGATCCGGGTGACGATGACGACCCTCACGGCTCGCGGAAGACGCGCGCCCCGGAGGACTGGTTCCGCGCCTTCACGACGATCTCGTCCACGTTCATGTGCCACGGCCTCGTCAGCGCCCACATCACGCAGT
>JAFAIV010000081.1 GCA_019236545.1 Actinomycetota bacterium
CCGCTGGTGACGAACCTCGCGTTCGCCCTCCCGGCGCGGCACAAGGTGCGCGGCCTGGCGAAGAAGGTGCTGCTGCGGAAGGCGGTGGAACCGCTGCTGCCGCGTGAGGTCGTCCACGGGCGGAAGCGCGGCTTCTCGATCCCGGCGGCGGCGTGGCTGCGCGGCGAACTGGAGCCGTTCGCGCGCGAGACGCTCTCGCCGCAGACGCTGGAGCGGCAGGGGTTCTTCCGGCCCGAGCGCGTGACGCGGCTGATCGACGACCACGCCGCGGGGCGCGAGGACCTGAGCCGGCAGCTCTGGGGGCTGCTCGCGTTCACGCTCTGGTACGAGCGGCACGTCGAGCAGGAGCCCCCGCGACTGCGGAGCGCGCGGATGGAGGCGCTGGTCGCGTGAGGGTGTGGATCGACATGACCGCGTCGGCGCACGTGCTCGTGTTCAGGCCGCTGATCGAGATCCTGCGCGGCCGCGGCGACGAGGTCGAGATCACGGCGCGGGAGTACTCGCAGACGCTGCAGCTGCTCGAGCTGCACGGGCTCGTCCCGGACGCTGTGATCGGGAAGCACGGCGGGCGGTCGCGGATGCAGAAGGCGCGGCAGATGACGCACCGGCTCGGCGCGCTGCGGCGGTGGGCGAAGGGACGCCGGTTCGACGTCGCGCTGGCACACGGCTCGCACGAGCTGACGCTGACGGCGCGGCGCCTCGGCATCCCCTCGTCGACGACGTTCGACTACGAGTTCGCGACGCTGCAGCACCAGATCGGCTGTCGCGCGGCGACGCGGGTCGTCGTTCCGGAGGCGATCCCGCCGGCGCGACTGCGGCCGTACGGCGTGGAGCCGCCGAAGCTCGTCCAGTATCCAGGACTGAAGGAGGAGTACTACCTCGCGGACTTCGAGCCCGACCGGTCGCTCCTGGAGCGATTCGCGATCGACCCGGCGCGGGTGCTCGTGGTGCTGCGGCCGCCGCCGGACGTGTCGCTCTACCACCGCCACTCGAACCCGCTGTTCCCGCAGACGCTCGACCATCTCGGTCGGCTCGAGCACGTGCATGCGGTGGTGCTGCCGCGGACGGAGGAACAGCGGGAGTTCGTGGGCGGGCTGACGCTGCCGTCGGTCGTGCTGCCGGAGCGGGCGGTGGACGCGCAGAGCCTGATCGCGCTGGCCGACGTCGTCGTGTCGGCGGGCGGAACGATGAACCGGGAGGCGGCGGCGGTCGGGGTGCCGGTGTACACGACCTACGGCGGCCGGCTCGGCGGCGTCGACGAGGAGCTGATCCGCGAGGGGAGGCTGCGCCCGCTGACCGATCCGCGCGCGCTCGACCTGCACAAGCGCGACCCGGGGGCGAGCCCGCGCGTCCGGCGCGACCCGCACGACATGCTGCGATACCTGCTCTCGGCCCTGGACGCCTGAGCCGCGGCCCTTTCCGCCGTGTCGCCTTCAGCTCCCCACCCAGGGTGGTGAGCCGGTCCCGCCGCCCTCTGGCGTCGACGCTATCGAAGAACCGTTCGCGCCGTGCAGGCAACTCCGTCACGAAAGCCCGGCAATTCGCCCACAGGCGCTCAGTGACTACGCCGCGACGCGCGCGAGCTCGCGGAGGAGCTCCTCGCCGTATCGCTGGAGCTTCGCCGGGCCGATCCCCGGGACCGCGGCGAGCTCCGTCAGCGTGCGCGGCGTCCGGGCGACGAGCTCGGCGAGCGTGCGGTCGTTGAACACGACGTACGCCGGCACCTCCTCGGCCCGCGCCCGCTCCAGGCGCCACGCCTTCAGCGCGGCGACCTCCGGCGTCTCGTCCAGCTTCGCCTTCGGCGCGGACGCACCCGCTGCCGGCCGCACGGCGAGTCCGGCCTCCTCGAGGAAGCGGCTCGGCTTGCCGCTCCAGGTTACGAGGAGGTACCGCTTCGCCCGCGTCAGGCCGACGTAGAAGAGCCGACGCTCCTCGTCGACGTCGCCGCGCCGCACCGGCAGCTCGCCCTCCTCGACGTGCGGCAGGAGCACGGCCTCCCACTCGAGGCCCTTCGCCCGGTGCAGCGTGAGGAGGTGGACGCCGCGCCCGGCGCTCTCGCCGAAGCGCTCCTGCAGTGAGTCGACGAAGTCGGCGACGTCGCCGTCGAACTCCTCGGCGAGCCGGACGAGACGCGCGAGGTCGGCCTGGCGCGTCAACTCTCGCTCGCCCACCTTCTCCGGCACGGCCTGTACCCAGCCCTGCTGCACCGCGGCGCCGCGGACGACCTCCCGCGCGGGCCCGCGCACGGGCGCGAGCGCCTTCAGCAGCTGCCTCGCCCCCTCGCGCGCCAGAAGCGACGCGCCCTGGAACGGGATGCCGGCCTCGTGGAACGCCTCTTCGAACTCCGTCGTCCGCGCGTTCGTGCGCACGAGCACCGCGATGTCCTCCAGGGCGACGCCGCGCCCCTGCAGGTCGAGGACGGCGGCCGCCACGTCGGCGTCCGGGCGCACGACCGGCTTCGGCCCGTCCGCGACTGCGGCGCGCAGCGTCTTCTCCGACCCGCCGAGCCGCGGGACGAGCCGGTTCGCGAGGTCGAGCACCTGGGGCGTCGAGCGGTAGTTCGTCTCGAGCCGGACGACCCGCGCGTCCGGGAAGCGGCGCGGCATCGCCAGCAGCCAGCCCGCGCTCGCGCCCGTGAACCCGTAGATGGACTGGTAGTCGTCGCCGACGACGCAGAGATCGTCGCGCGGGCCGAGCCACTGCTCGAGGAGCGTCTGCTGCAGCACGTTGACGTCCTGGTACTCGTCGACGGTGAACGCGCGCCACCGCTCGCGGACGGCCGCCAGCGCGGCGTCGTCCTCCTCCAGCAGCCGGATCGTCCGCTCGAGCAGGTCCTCGAAGTCGAGGACGCCCTCCGCATCCTTCCGCCGCTCGTACTCCTTGAAGACGCGGTACGCGAGGTCGACGGGCAGCGGCGGCTCGTGGTCGCCGAGCCCGTTGACGTACGTCCCCGGCGTCAGGCGCCGGTTCTTCGCCCACTCGATCTCCGTCGCGAGGTCGCCCGCGGGCCGGAAGCGGTACGGCCGCGGAAGCCCGTTGCCGATCCGGCGCAGCAGCAGCGCCTTCGAGGAGAGGATCCGCCCCGGGTCGCCGCGGAAGTGGCGGAGCAGCGTCAGCGCCGCGGAGTGGAACGTCGAGGCGCGGACGCCGGTGACGCCGAGCGCACCGAGCCGCGACCGCAGCTCGCCCGCGGCCTTGTCCGTGAACGTCACCGCGACGACCTGCGAGGCCGGGAACGCGCCGCTCCCCACCTGCCACGCGATCCTCCTCGTGATCGTCGTCGTCTTGCCGGTGCCCGCGCCCGCGAGGATGCACACCGGCCCGCGCACGGCCTCGGCGGCCGCGCGCTGCTCGGGGTTCAGTCCGTCGAGGATGGCTTCGGGGTCCACGGGGCGTGGACCGTAGCGAGGCCGTCGGTCGGCGCTGGTGACGGGAGCGTCAGGACTTCCGGTCGAGCTCGACCGCGGCTGGCGCGGTCGTATCCGCCGGCGGCGCGGGCGCCGCGTCGCGCTTGGGCGCGCGGACGATCGACCCGAGCTTGGCCACGACCTCGAGCGTGTCGCCCTCGTTCGCCAGCCGCTCGAGCTCCTCGAGCTGCTCGGCCAGCCACTCGGGGTCGACGGGCGGACGGCTCAGCCGCATGATCTTCGGGTGCGCCGTCTCGCCGACGGCCTCGTCCCCGCCCCACAGCTCCTCGTGGATCTTCTCGCCGGGCCGCGAGCCGATGAACTGGATGCGCACGTCGAGCGGCCCGCCGTCCGGCTCGCCCGGCAGCCGCGGCTGCTTCCCGGAGAGGCGGATCATGTTCTGCGCGAGGTCGACGATCTTGACCGGCTCGCCCATGTCGAGGACGAAGACCTGGCCGCGGCCGCCGATCGCGCCGGCCTGCACGACGAGCGACACGGCCTCCGGGATCGTCATGAAGAACCGCGTCATCTCCGGGTGCGTCACCGTCACCGGGCCGCCCTTCTCGATCTGCCGGCGGAAGGTCGGGATCACCGAGCCGGACGAGTTGAGGACGTTGCCGAAGCGCACGGCGACGAACCGGGTCGCGACGTCGCGGCGGTGGCCGAGCGACTCGACCACCCATTCGCAGAGCGCCTTCGACTGGCCCATCACGGTCTTCGGGTTGACGGCCTTGTCGGTCGAGATGAGGACGAACCGCTCGACGCCGAACTCGGCCGACAGCTCGGCGACCGTCCGCGTCGCGACGACGTTGTTCCGCACCGACTCGAGCGGGTGGGTCTCCATCAGCGGAACGTGCTTGTACGCGGCCGCGTGGAAGACGATCGTCGGCTTGTACTTCTCGAAGACTTCGCGCCGCAGCGCCTTGCGGTCCTTGACGTCGATCAGCTTCGGCACCGCGGGCGTGAAGTCGCGCTCCGCGACGAGCTCGCGCTCGATCTCGAACAGCGCCGTCTCGGCGTTGTCGACGAGGATCAGCCGCGCCGGGCCGACGTGCGCGATCTGGCGGCAGAGCTCGGAGCCGATCGAGCCGCCCGCGCCGGTGACGAGCACCGTGTGCCCCTGCAGGTAGGACGCGACCTGCGTGAAGTCGACCTCGACCTGCTCGCGGCCGAGCACGTCCTCGACCTGCACCGGGCGGATCTGGCCCGCGAGGTCGAGGTCGCCCGAGATCAGCTCGTAGAGGCCCGGCAGCGTCTTGACGGGGATCCGCGTGCCCTGCGCGAGCTCGACGATCCGGCCGCGCACGTCGCCGCTCGCGGACGGCATCGCGATCAGGACCTCGTCCGGCTTGTGCTCCCGCAGCAAACGCGGCAGGTCGTCGAGCGCGCCCATCACGCGGACGCCGAGGATCCGAGAGCCGCGCTTGCGCGGGTCGTCGTCGACGAAGCCGATCGGCGTGTACCGGAGCATCCGCGAGCGCTGCATCTCCTGGACGATCAGCCGTCCCGCGTCGCCCGCGCCGACGACGATGACCTCCTTGCCGCGCGCGACGACGCTCAGGCCGGGCCGCTCGATCGCCGTGCGCGCAATCATCCGCGACCCCGCGACGAGCAGGAGCGTGATCAGCATGTCCGTCACCGCGATCGACCGCGGCAGGCGCACCGTGTGCACCGGCGAGGCGAGATAGACGACGAGGTCGGCCACGATCGACGCGACGACGACGCCGCGCAGCGCCAGCCACATGTCCCGGATCGAGACGTAGCGCCACCAGCGGTTGTAGAAGCCGAACGCGATGAAGACGACCAGCTTGATCGCGACGACGATCAGGATCGTCCGCCGGAAGAGCGTCACGTAGAACGGCGGCCACGCGTTGTCGAAGCGCAGCGAGAACGCGAGCCACCAGGAGAGCGCGACGATCACGCCGTCCACCAGCACCTGCCAGAGCCGGTGGCGGTTGATCAGGCTCATGCGCGCGCGGGGGCGCCGACGGCCGCGCGGACCGTCTCGACGACCCGCTCCTGCGCCTCGACCGGGATCCCCGGCCAGAGCGGGAGCGAGAAGTTGTCGGTCGCGACCTCTTCCGTGACCGGCAGGCTCCGCCGTTCCCAGCCGAGGAACCGGAGCGCCGGCTGCAGGTGGAGCGGCGTCGTGTAGTACGTCGCGCTCGCGATCCCGGCCTCGGTCAGCGCGGCGCGGATGCGGTCGCGCTCGGGCGACCGGCAGACGAAGAGGTGGTAGATGTGCCCCGGGTCGTCCTGCGGCAGCTCGACGACGTCGCCCAGACCGAGCTCCGCGTACCGCGCGGCGGCCTCGCGGCGGCCGGCGTTCCAGCCCGCGAGCTCGGGCAGGAAGATCCGCAGCATCCCGGCCTGCAGCTCGTCGAGGCGCGAGTTGTAGCCGACGAAGTCGAAGTCGGTCTTGTCGCGCGAGCCGTGGAACGAGAGCATCTGGATCCGCTCCGCGAGCTCCTCGTCGTTCGTCGCGATCAGTCCGCCGTCGCCGAGGCAGAAGAGGTTCTTCGTCGGGAAGAAGCTGTAGGTCGAGACGGTGCCGTGCTCGGCGACGCCGGGCGCGCCGAACGCCTGCGCCGAGTCCTCGATCACCGGCAGGCCGAGCTCGAGCAGCGGCTCGATCGGCAGCGGGCGGCCGAAGAGGTGGACGGGCATGATCGCGCGCGTGCGAGCGGTGATCCGCGCGGCGACATCCTCGAGGTCGACGTTGAGCGTCACCGGGTCGATGTCGGCGAAGACCGGAGTCGCGCCGCGCCGGGCGATCGCCTCGGCCGTCGCGTAGAAGGTGAAGGCCGGGCAGATGACCTCGTCCCCGGGCCCGATCCCGAGCCCGTCGAGCGCGAGGACGAGCGCATCCGTCCCGTTGGCGACGCCGATCGAGCGCTTCACGCCGAGGTAGGCCGCGGCCTCCTCCTGGAACGCCCAGTAGTGCGGCCCGCGGATGAACTGGCCGCTGTCGAGGACCTCGCGGAAGCGCGCCTCGAGCTGGGGGATCAGCGAGGCGTACTCGGAATGGACGTCAACGAGCGGGATCTTGTGCACGGCGATTCACTCTAGCGGCCTGTATCCGCCGAGCTATCAAGTACGCCGCGCCGAGGACAACGCCTGCGACGACCGCGTATTCGACGTACTTGAACGCGTGGTCGAAGCGGGTGTAGCTGGCGCCGAGCCCGTAGCCGGCGCCCGCGAATGCGAAGGCCCAGATCGCCGAGCCGATCGCGGTGAGGATCGTGTACGGGACGAGTGGCATCTCGAAGACACCGGCCGGGATGGAGACGAACGAGCGCACGACCGGCGTGATCCGGCCGATCAGGACGCCGACGTTCCCCCAGCGCTCGAACCACCTCTCGGCGCGGTCGAGCGTCGCCGGAGTGATGTGGAACCACCTGCCGTGCCGTTCGAGCAGCGGGCGCCCGCCCCAGTCGCCGATCGCCCAGCCGACGAGGGCGCCGGCGAGGTAGCCGAGCGTCCCGGCGAGCGCCATCACGACGAACGCGCCCGCGCCGAAGCCGACATGCGCCCCGAAGACGCTGACGTCGTGCGCCGACGAGAAGACGCCGGCCGCGACCGCGCCCGCGTACAGCATCACGAGCTCGCTCAGCGCGGGGAAGACCGCGTCGATCGCCATCAGCCCGAAGACGGCATACGCGCCGTGCGAGGCGACCGCCGAGGTGAAGCTGTGAGAGATGCTCGCGACGAGCACCGGGGCAGTCTAGTGCCGCACTCGTGAGGCCCCCGTGAGAGGCGCGACGAGGTCGGAGACCCCGACCGCGGTCGTCGCCGACACGTGCACCTGGAAGTCGCCCTTCGCCGCGACCTTCACGCTCTGCGGCCCGGGCTGGAGCGACCCGCGGAGCAGCGTCGACACGACGATCCCGTTCCGGCGCTCGAGCGTCACGACCACCTGCGCCGCGCGCGTGAGGTTGAACGTCGCCGCGCCGGCCTTGAGCGCGAGCGCGCCGAGCGTGTCGTCGAGCGAGAACGCCCGCTGCGCCGTCGTCGTCCGGTTCTGGTCGTCGGTCGCGGTGATTGTGAACGCCCACCTGCCCTCGGGCGCGCCGGCGCCGTTCCACGCGATCGAGTGGACTCCGGGCTGCTCGTCGTCCGCCGCGAGCATGACGGACGCGCCGCCTGGGCCGGTCAGCACGGCGCTCACGTGGGACGGGCGAACGAGCTTGTACGAGAGCGTCTGCGCGTCGTTCACGCCGTCGCCGTTCGGCGAGAGGACGGCGGCCGCGGGCGGCGCCGCGTACACGCCGGCGTACGCGAGCACGAGGGCGTCCGAGATCGGCGCCTCGCCCGACCCCGACGGCCGCGTCAGGAGCGTCCCGTCGAACGCCATCTCCGCGGTCGGGCCGGTGCCGAGGCCTACCGCGGTCACGGCGCCGAGCCGCGCGAGCGCGACGGCGAGCTCGTAGTTCGTCATGCCGACGCTGTAGGCGGGCGTGACGCCCTCGACGGTGACGAGCAGGATCCGCCCGTCCGCGAGCTGGCCGACGGCGCTGCGCGCGCTCCGGTTCCCGAGCGGCGTCGGGTCGAACGACTCGTTCGCGCGGAAGACGGGCTTGCCGGCGCTGACGAGGAGCGGGCCGCCGCCGATCGCCGACGCCATGCCGCTCCAGTCCGGCGTCAGCGTCAGCCGCACCTCGACCTGCTGCCCGGCGGGCGCCTCCTTCGTCAGCAGCGGCCCCTGCGTGTTGCGCGAGACGAGGACGGCGCCGCCCGGCGGGATCGGCGTGCTGCCGGCGCTCGTCACCTGGCTCACCGTCGCGGTCAGCGGCCGGCCCGCGTTCGCCGGCGGGAAGCTCGCGAAGACGTCCTCCACGACGGCGCCGCTCTCGACCGGGGTCGCCGGCCCGAACGCCGAGGTGTAGAGCGTCGAGCCGGCCTTCGACAGGTTGTTCACGTCGAGCGCGCGGCGCTGGCCCGAGCCTTGCCACGTCCCCTTGAAGGCGACGCGCGCCACGGTCAGCGTCCCGTCCGGTGTGAAGCCGACGGCGGAGCGCCCCGGCGCCGGCTCGGAGTCGAGCGCGCCGCCGCGCATGACGATCCCGCTCGGCAGCCCGGTCACCGCGTCGAAGGAGTCGCCGTTGACCGCCACCGTCGTCTCCGTCGCGCTCAGCCGCTTCTCGATGTCCGTCAGCTTCTCGGTCTGCGGCAGGAAGTCGTTCGAGAGGACGAGCTGGAGCGTGTAGAGCGACCCGTCCGGGCGCGGCGCCGTGACGACGTCGAGCACGACCGGCCCGCGCGGCGTGAAGTCGACCTCGCGCGTGAGCGTCACGCCGGGCATGAGGTCGGTCGACGTCTGCGTCGTCTGCGCGGACGCCGACGACGCGAGCAGCGCGACGACCGCGACGACGATGAGCACCCTCCCCAGCACGACCCGGGAGGAGGGTAGCCCTAGTTCCAGACGCGGACGTCGCGGTACAGCGTGTCGCGCTGGACCGGCGTCTTGCCGATGCTCTTGATCAGGTGGACGAGCTCCTCGGCGCTCGTCCGGTGCGTCGTGCCGGCCGCCGAGACGACGTTCTCCTCGATCATCACCGAGCCGAGGTCGTCGGCGCCGAAGCCGAGCGCGACCTGGCCGATCTTCTTGCCCTGCGTCACCCACGACGAGCCGATGTGCGGCACGTTGTCGAGGTAGAGCCGCGACACCGCCTGCGTGAGCAGGTAGTCGAACGACGTCGGCCGGTTCTCCGCGGGGACGAGGTCGACGAGGCGGTTGCCGTCGTCCTGGAACGTCCACGAGAAGAAGGCGCGGAAGCCGCCGGTCTCGTCCTGCAGGTCGCGGAT
>JAFAIV010000146.1 GCA_019236545.1 Actinomycetota bacterium
GGGCGTTGGAGGTCGGCGGCGACGAGGGCGGGCTTGTGGCCGTCGTTCTTCAGCAGCAGCGCGAGCTTCCCGGCGGCGGTCGTCTTCCCGGAGCCCTGGAGACCGGCGAGAAGGATCGTCGTCGGCGGGCGCGGGCTGAAGGCGAGCCGCGAGTCGGAGGAGCCCATCAGCTCGGTGAGCTCCTCGTGGACGATCTTCACGACCTGCTGGCCGGGCGTCAGGCTCTTGCGGACGTCCTCGCCGACCGCGCGCTCGCGCACCTGCGCGACGAACTGCTTGACGACGTCGAAGTTGACGTCGGCCTCGAGCAGGGCGAGCCGCACCTCGCGCATCGCGCGCGAGACGGCCTCGTCGTCGAGTACGCCGCGGCCGCGGAGGTCGCCGAGGGCGCTCTGGAGCTTGTCGGAGAGGGCGTCGAACATCGAGCGGCCAGTGTACTGGCGGCCTTTTCGCCGTCAGACTGTCCGGTGATGGCGAGCGCCGCCGCCAGCCGCCGGACGGTCACCGTCCTCTTCTGCGACCTCGCGGACTCGACGGCGCTGGGCGAGCGGCTCGACCCGGAGGCGCTGCGGCTCGTGCTCGACCGCTGGTACGCGGCGATGCGCGAGGCGATCGAACGGCACGGCGGAACGGTCGAGAAGTTCATCGGCGACGCGGTCTTCGCGGTCTTCGGGATCCCGGCGGCGCACGAGGACGACGCGCTGCGCGCGGTGCGGGCGGCGCTCGACATGCGGGCCGCGTCAGGCGGCGTCGAGCTGCGGATCGGCATCAACACGGGTGAAGTCGTCACCGGCGACGAGACGACGACGCTGGTCACCGGCGACGCCGTCAACACGGCGAAGCGGCTCGAGGAGGCCGCCGCGGACGGCGAGATCCTCGTCGGCGTGACCACGCGGGAGCTCGTCCGGAACGCGGTCGAGCTCGAGGAGCTCGCGCCGGTCGCCGCCAAGGGGAAGGCCGAGCCCGTGGCTGCGTGGCGCGTCCTCGCGGCGATCCCGGACGCGGAGGCGTTCGCGCGGCGGCTCGACTCGCCGCTCGTCGGGCGCCGCGAGGAGCTGGAGCGGCTGCGCGCGGAGCTCCTGCGCGCGGAGCGTGAGCAGGCGTGCCGCGTCGTGACCGTGCTCGGCCCGGCCGGTATCGGGAAGTCGCGGCTCGCGAGCGAGCTGCTCGGGTCCGTCGAGGGCGAGGCGACGGTGCTGCGCGGCCGCTGCATGCCGTACGGCGACGCCGCCTCGTTCGCGCCGATCGCGGCGCTGCTCGACTCGGAGCCGGAGACGGCCGAGGAGGCGCTCCGAGCGGTGCGGCGCGCGCTCGAGGCCCTGGCGGCCGAGCGGCCGCTCGTCGTCTGCATCGAGGACATCCACTGGGCCGCGGCGAGCTTCCTCGACCTGCTCGAGTACGTCGCCGGCTGGAGCCGCGGCGCGCCGATCCTCCTCCTCTGCCTGTCGCGGCCGGAGCTGCTGGACCTGCGGCCGCGCTGGCCCGGCGCGGTCGTCGAGCTGGAGCCGCTCGAGGCCGACGAGGCCGCGGCGCTCGTCGAGCAGCTCGCGGAGGAGTGGCCGCTGTCGCCGGACGACCGGGTGCGGGCGGTCGAGACGGCCGAGGGGAACCCGCTCTTCCTGGAGCAGCTCGTCGCGATGCTCGCCGACGGGACGGCCGACCGGCTGCCGCCGACCGTCCAGGCGCTGCTCGCCGCGCGCCTCGACCGGCTGGAGCCGGAGGACCGGGCGATGCTCGGGCGCGCGGCCGTCGTCGGGCGGGAGTTCACGGCCGCAGCCGTGGCGGAGCTGTCGTCGGCCGACGAGCGCGACGCGGTCTCCTCCGCGCTCTTCCGGCTCGTCCGCGAGCAGCTCCTCGCTCCGCAACCGAGCGGCGGCGACGACGCGTTCCGGTTCCGCCACGCGCTGATCCGCGACGCCGCGTACGCGGGCCTCCCGATGGCGGCGCGCGGCGAGCTCCACGAGCGCGTCGCGGGATGGCTGGAGGGCCGGGGCGCGGATGACGAGCTCGTCGGCTACCACCTCGAGCAGGCGCATCTCTGCCGCGTCGCGCTCGCACCGGGGGACGACGCGCTCGCCGTTCGCGCCGGCACCGCCCTCGGCCGTGCGGGCCTGCGAGCAGCCGCGCGGGGCGACGCGGCATCGGCCCGCGCCGTGCTCCACCGCAGCGTCGCCCTCGTCCCCGACGGCCATCCGAGCCGCCCGGAACTGCTGCGGGAGCTGAGCAGCGCGCTCTGGACGTCCGGCGAGGTGGAGGCGGGCGAGGCGATGCTGACGGCCTCGATCGAGGCGGCCCGCGCGGCCGGCGACACCCGCGCCGAGTGGTACGGGACGCTCGAGCTCGCCGCGCGGCACGCGTCCACGCTCGGCGACACGGCGACGCTCGTCGCGGTCGCGGAGCAGGCGGTCGACGTCTTCGGCGGGCTCGGCGACGACCTCGGGCTCGCGCGCGCGTGGCGGCGGCTCGGCCTGGTGTCGCACACGGAGAGCCGGTACGCCGCCGCGGCCGCGGCGTTCGAGCGCGCGTTCGCGCATGCGCAGGCGAGCAGGGACCCGCAGGAGCGCGCGCGGTCGGCGGACGGGCTCTGCTCGGCGCTCCTCTTCGGCCCGACGCACGCCGACGAGGCGGCGGCGCGGGCGCAGGAGCTCCTGGCGGCGGCGCGCGGGAACGCGGTGCTCGAGGCGCACGTCTCCACCGCCCTCGCCGGGCTCGTCGCGATGCAGGGCGAGATCGACCGCGCGCGGGCGCTCTACCGCGCCGCGGGAGACGTCTACGACGAGCTCGGCCTCCGCCTGCCGCGCGCCGGATGGACTGGAGTCGCGGCGCTCGTCGAGCGGCTCGGGGGCGACCCGGACGCCGCGGTCGAGACGCTGCTCGAGGGCCACGCGCTCCTCGAGGGCTACGACCGCGCGCTCGCATACCACGCGGCGTCGCTCGCGCTCCTGCTCGCGTCCGAGGGGCGGGGCGACGACGCGGCTCCGCACGCCGCGGCAGCGAGGGCGCGCCTCGACCACGCCGACGCGCCCACCTCAGCCCGCCTCCACGCGGCCGAGGCGCTGCTCAGCGCCGACCGGGAGCTCGCGCGGCAGGCAGTCGAGCATGCGTCCCGCACGGACGACCTCAACCTCCAGGCGGAGGCCCGGCTCGTCCACGCGCGCGTCTGCGGAGATCCGGAGAGCGCGGCCGACGCGCGCAGGCTCTACGAGGCGAAGGGAAACCGAGCCGCCGCGGCGCTGCTCGCGGTGGCCTAGACGGAAGGAGGAAGAGATGGCACGTGCACGCAAGCAACCGGAGGTGAAGGTCTCCCGCGCAAAGGTGGTCGGCGTCTACAAGCCGTCGAAGCCGCTCGCCGACGACGAGCACCACCTCGGCTTCGACCGCGCGCTCGCGAACGCGCTGAGGGAGATCGGCCGGCCGCGCGGCCGCTACCAGGTGTCGGTCGAGTTCGCCGCCGTCGTCGACGTCGTCAACCCGGGGCACATCATCGAATACCAGTGCATGATCTAGCCGCGCTCCGGCCCGGCGCGGGGCGCGTCAGCCCCGACTCGAGGAGGAGCGATGGCCCGTCAGCGCACGAACCCCGAGATGAAGGTGTCGCGGTCGCCGGTCACCGGCGTGCACAAGCCGCGCGCCGGCGCCGAGGTCGACCACCACCAGGGCTTCAACCTGGCGATCGAGGACGCCCTCAAGAACATCGGCCGCGCGCGGGGCCGCTACCACGCGCACGTCCATCTCTCCGCGCTCGTCGACGTGAAGAACCCGGGGCACATCGTCGAGTACCACGCGACGCTGACGTAGGAGCTAGCCGGCGACGAGGGCGCGCGCGTAGTCCTGCGCGTCGAACGGGCGCAGGTCGTCGAGCTGCTCTCCGACGCCGATCAGCTTCACCGGCAGGCCGAGCTCGTACGCGATCGGGATCGCGACGCCGCCCTTCGCGGAGCCGTCGAGCTTCGTCAGGACGACGCCTGTCACGCCGACGGCCTCGCCGAAGAGGCGCGCCTGCTGGAGCCCGTTCTGGCCGGTCGTCGCGTCGACGACGAGGAGCGTCTCGTGCGGCGCGCCGGCGAGGCGGCCGGCGAGGACGCGGCGCACCTTCGCGAGCTCCTCCATCAGGTTCGTCTGCGTGTGGAGGCGGCCGGCGGTGTCGACGATGAGGACGTCGCGACCGCGCGCCTGCGCCGCCTGGAGCCCGTCGAACGCGACTGCCGCCGGGTCGGCACCGCGCTCCGAGCCGACGAAGTCCGCGCCGGCGCGCGTCGCCCAGATCTCGAGCTGCTCCTCCGCTGCGGCGCGGAACGTGTCGGCCGCGGCGACGACGACGGAGCGGCCGCTCTCGGAGAGCCTCGCGGCGAGCTTGCCGATCGTCGTCGTCTTGCCGGTGCCGTTGACGCCGACGACGAGGATCACGGCCGGCTCGTGGCGGACGTCCAGCGTCGGCGGGTCGCCGAAGAGCGCGGCGATCTCGTCGGCGAGCGCCTCGTTGAGATCGGTCAGGTCGCCGCGCGCCTCGAGCCGCTGCACGAGCTCGGCGGTCGCCCGGACGCCGACGTCGCCCATGATCAGCGCCTCCTCGAGCCGCTCCCAGTCCGCCTCGTTGCCGGGGTCGAACGCCGCCGCCGCGAGCTCGCCTGTGAGCGCGCGGCGCGACTTCGACAGCGAGTCGCGGAGGCGGGAGAAGAACCGGCCCCGCTGCTCCTCCGGCTCGGGCGCGGCCTCGCCGTCCCCGAGCAGCTCCGACCAGCTCCGCGCCACGCGGGCAGGGTAGACGGCTCGGCGCTAGCCGCCGTCGATCAGCGTGTCGGCGTAGTCCGGCACGTAGTGGAAGAGGTCGCGCGGCGGGCGCTGGTAGTCCTGCTCCGGCGGCCGGGGACCGAGCTCGAGCGGCGGCTCGACGACGTCGGTGTACGGGACGACCGAGAGGAGGTGGTGGATGCAGTTCAGCCGCGCGCGCCGCTTGTCGTCGCCCTCGACGACGTTCCACGGCGACTCCGGGATGTCCGTGTGGACGAACATCTCGTCCTTCGCCTTCGAGAACTCGACCCAGCGCTTCCGCGCCTCGAGGTCCATCGGCGAGAGCTTCCAGCTGCGCAGCGGGTCCTCGAGCCGCGACTTGAAGCGGCGCTCCTGCTCCTCGTCGCTGACGGAGAACCAGTACTTCACGAGGCGGATCCCGTCGTCCACGAGCATCCGCTCGAAGAGCGGGCACTGCTGCAGGAAGCGGCGGTACTCGTCGGGCGTGCAGAAGCCCATGACGTGCTCGACGCCGGCGCGGTTGTACCAGCTGCGGTCGAAGAGGACGATCTCGCCCTTCGACGGCAGGTGCTCGATGTAGCGCTGGAAGTACCACTGGCCCTTCTCGCGGTCGGTCGGCGCGGGCAGCGCGACGATCCGCGCGACGCGCGGGTTGAGGTACATGCTGATCCGCTTGATCGCGCCGCCCTTCCCGGCGGCGTCGCGGCCCTCGAAGATCACGACGAGCCGCTCGCCGCTGACGCGCACCCACTCCTTCATCTTCACGAGCTCCGCCTGGAGCTCGAGCAGCTTCGATTCGTAGAGCTTGCGGGGGAACTTGGACGCGCTGTCGTGCGCCATGCGCGGAGCCTACGCCGCGCTGACCGCCTCTGCCTCGTCACGCGGCAGGCGCCGGGAGACGATCTGGCTGACGCCGTCGCCGCCCATCGTGACGCCGTAGAGGATGTCGGCTGCCTCCATCGTGCGCTTCTGGTGCGTGATCACGACGAACTGCGCCCGGTCGGAGAAGCGGCGCAGGAGGTCGACGAAGCGGCCGATGTTCGCGTCGTCGAGCGCGGCCTCGACCTCGTCCAGGAGGTAGAACGGGCACGGCCGCGCGAGGAAGAGCGCGAACAGGAACGAGATCGCGCCGAGTGCCTTCTCACCGCCGGAGAGGAGCGACAGGCGCTGCACCTTCTTGCCGGCCGGGCGCAGCTCGACCTCGATCCCGGGCTCGCCGTCCTCGTCCTCCGCCTCGGTCAGCCGCAGCCGGCCCTCGCCGCCGGGGAAGAGCGTCCCGGCGACCTCGGCGAAGTGACGCTGGACTGCGTCGAACGTCTCCGCGAAGCGCTTCTCGACGGTCTCCGTCAGCTCGGCCCGGAGCTTCTCGAGCTCGGCGAGGCTCTGTTCGAGGTCGGCGCGCTGCGTCGCCAGCTCGTCGAGGCGCGCCTTCTCGGCCTCGTACTCCTCCTTCGCAAGCGGGTTGACCTGGCCGAGCGCCTCGCGGCGGCGCTCCAGCCGCTCCGCGGTCGCGGCGAGCTCGTCGCGGTCCTCCCCCTCGGCGGGCTCGACCTCGCCCGCGTGCTCGAGGCGGCGGCGGGCCTCGTCGGCCTCGGCCTCGATGCGGGCGGCCTCGACCTCGATCGCCGACGCGGCCTCGGCCGCGGCCGAGAGCTCCTGCCGGAGCTCGACCTCGGCGGCGCCGAGGCTGCGCAGCTCCTCGCCCAGCTGTCCGGTGCGCGTCCCGCCGGCGTCTACCCGCGCCCGCAGCGGCGTCTCGAACCGCGCGGCGGCGCCGGCCGCGGCGACGAGCGCCTCGTCGAGCCGCTCCGCGCCCGCGAGCACGCGCGCGAGCTCGTGCGGGCGCGCGCGGCGCCGTCCCGCCCGGACGGCGGCGTCGATCCTCGCGGCCTCAGCCTCGCGCGCGCGCTCGCCCGTGTCGCGCGCGGCGGCCGCTGCGGCGTCGGCGGCCGCGACGAGGACGCGAGCGTCCTCCCGCAGCGCGGCCACGTCGCCGCCCTCGGAGCCTTCGCCGGGCGTGCCGCCCAGCCGCACCAGATCCCGCTCGGCCGCGGCCGCGCCCTCGGCCGAGCCCGCGACCTCGCGCCGCAGCGCGCCCTCGCGCTCGCCGAGCGCGCGGAGGCTCGCGCCGAGCTCGGCCGTCCGCTCCGCGCCGGCCTCGCCGCGCTCCCGCAGCGGCGCCTCGACGCGCGAGACGGCCTCGTCCAGCCCGCCGAGCGCCCGCTCGAGCCGCTGGGAGGCGGCGAGAAGCGGCTTCAGCGCCGTGATCGGCGCGCGCCGGACGAGCAGCCGCGGCGCGGCGGCCGCGAACGCCGCCTCCGCCTTCGCGGCGCGCTCCTCGGCCTCGATCGCCTTGCGCTCGGCGAATTGCGCCTGCTCCGACAGCGCCCGCGCCTCCTCGGCCAGGGCACGCCGGCGAGCGTCGAGCTCCAGGAGCACCGCCTCGGCCGTCTCGCCCGCGAACCAGAGCTCTCCCGTGGCCGGGTCGTAGCCGAAGCCCTCGCGCGTCACCGACGCGGTCTTCACCGAGAGGAGCTCGTCCTTCTCGACGACCGGCAGGCGAGAGACGAGGTCGCGCGGGTCGCGGCCGGCGAGGACGCGGAGCGAGCCGAGTCCCATCGCAGCCGCCCGCTCGAGCAGCGACAGCCCCGAGCGGGGGTCATCGGCCAGCAGCGCCGAGGCGCGCGGGCCGAGCGCGGCGGCGACCGCGCGCTCCGTCCCCGGCTCGACCTCGAGGGCCGTCAGCGCGAGCCGCTGGCCCTCCTCGGCGAGCGCCCGCGCCGCCGGCGGGATGCCCTCCCGCTCCGCGAGCGAGCGCTCCAGCGTCGCCAGCCGCTCCGCCGCCGTCCGCCACCGCTCCGAGAGCGTGTCCCGCTCGTGCGCCGCCTCGCGCGCCGCCGCCCGCGCGGCGAGCGCCTCGGCCTCCAGCTCGCGCGGTGACAGGCCGCCGCGGGCGGCCTCCGCCTCGGCCTCCGCGAGCTCGCCGCGCAGCCGCGCGATGAGCCGCTCCGCCGACTCCCGCTGTACGGCCAGCCCGGCCGCACGGGAGCGAAGCTCGTAGGAGACGGACAGCGCCGCTTCGCGCTCCCCCGCGGCGCCGGTGAGCTCGGCCTCGATCCCGCCGCGCTCCGCGAGCACCTCGTCCAGCCGCGCCTGCGCCTCCGCGCGCGCCGCGCGCTCGGCCGCGACCAGCCGCGCGAGCGTCTGCCGGGCGCGCTCCGCCGTCGTCTCGCGCTC
>JAFAIV010000168.1 GCA_019236545.1 Actinomycetota bacterium
GCCGCGGCATGTCCTCAAAACAGTAAACCCTGTCGTTGACCGCTGGAAGCCCGATCGGGTGAGCTTCCAGCGGTCCCGACCTTGGTCTAGAACGGCGGCCAGACCGTCCCGCCGTCGCCGATGAGGGCGACGAGGGCGGCGGCCACAGCGACGATCGCGAGGATCGGCAGCAGTGAGCGCACGGGGGCTCCTTCCTGCGGATTCGAGGAACAGGGGAGCCCCGGCCGGGGTAACGGTTGTTATACGCACCCCGGCGGACGGAATGACAAGGGTTACCTCAGGACAGCAGCCGCACCAGCGCGATCGTCGCGACGCCGACGATCGCCGCCCGGAACAAGGGCGCCGGCAGCGTCTTCGCGATCCGCGCGCCGACCGTGCCGCCGATCACGGACCCAGCCGCGATCAGCCCCGCGGGACCCCAGGCCACGTGGGCGGCGAACGCGAACGCGACCCCGGAGACGAGGTTCACGAGCGCGACGAGGACGTTCTTGATCCCGTTGACCTCCTGAGGCTCGGCCGCCAGCAGGAGGCCGAGGAGGGAGAGGACGATGACCCCCTGCGCGGCTCCGAAGTAGCCGCCGTAGACGCCCGTCGCGAACAGGCATGCGACCAGCACGGCCTGGCGGCTCCGGCGCGCGGGCCGCGCCTGGACGGTGCGCGACAGCCGCGGCCCGAGGACGACGAGCACGAGCGCGGCGATGATGAAGAAGGGCACGACCTGCCTGAAGGCCTTCGAGGGCAGCGTCAGCAGCAGCGCGGCGCCGAGCGCCCCGCCCAGGACGCTCGGAATCGCGAGCCGCACGAGCAGTCGCGGGTCCTGGCGGAGCTGGCCCCGGTACGCCCACGCGCCGGCGAGCGAGCCGGGGACGAGGCCGATCGTGTTCGAGACGTTCGCCGTCACCGGCGCGTAGCCGAATGCGAGCAGGACTGGGAACGTGATCAGCGTCCCGCTGCCGACGGCGGCGTTGACCACGCCGGCGCCGACGCCCGCGAAGAAGATCGCTATCGCCTCGCCGAGCCCCATCGCCGCAGCGACCTTAGAGGGCCGACGGCCGCACGCGCAGGCCTACCGGATCAGGCCGCCGTGCCCCGGGCCGCGCGGGACGACCGGCCAGATGTCGACCACCTCGTCGCCCTCGAGCACGTGGTAGGCGTCGTACCAGTTCACTGTCGCCGGCGCGTAGCCCGGGCTGAGCTCGACGACGTCGCCGACCTTCAGCGGCGCCTCCGGGGTCGCCTCGAAGATCCCGTGCTCCTCGTCGAAGCGGAAGGCCGGCAGGTCGCTGCCCGCGATCCGCGCCAGGGCGGGCGCGCCCATCGACTTGTTGCCGGCGTCGACGATCACGCGGTCCGGCGGGCGGCTGATCACGGTCGCCGCGACGGTCAGCGCACGCTCGAAGTCGCCGACCATCGCGCCGTGGAACTCGTCCATGACGACGTACGAGCCGGCCTGGGTCTCGGTGACGCCGGGAAACTCGGCCGTCCAGTCCCACGTCGCGGTGCCGCCGGCGGAGACGATCGGCGCGGGGAGACCCGCCGCGCGGATCGCCTCGGCGGCGCCGACGAGGAAGCCCATCGCCGACTGCTGCTTCTCGTGCCGGAGCTCCCGCTCGGGAGTGAGCGAGCAGTGCCCCTCGTACCCGCTGACGCCGAGCAGGCGCAGGCCGTCCATCGCGGCGACGCGCGCCGCGAGGTCGACCGCCTGCTCGTGCGTGTCGACGCCGGCGCGGTCCATGCCGGTGTCGACCTCGACCAGGACGCCGAGCGTGCTCCCGGCCGCGCGCGCCGCCACGGCGACCTCGGCCGCGTTGCGCGCATCGTCGACGCAGAGCATCACGTCCGCCTCGCGTGCGAGCTCCGCGAGCGCTGCGAGCTTGTCGCGGCCCGCGACCTCGTTCACGACGAGGACGTGGTCGATGCCGGAGCGGACCATGACGATCGCCTCCCAGACCGTCGCCGTCGAGACGCCGATCGCGCCGGCCTCGACCTGCATCCGCGCGAGCTCCGGGCTCTTGTGCACCTTGATGTGCGGCCGGAGCTCCGCGGCGACGCCGGCCATGTGGCGGCCCATCTTCTCGATGTTGCGGCGCGCAGGGGGGAGGTCGAGCAGAAGCGCGGGCGTGGTGACCTCGTTCCGGTGGCGGCCGATCGCGCCGCCGTACGCGCGGCGCACACGGTCGTAGTGCTCCTGCAGGACGTCCTCGGCGATCGTGCTCATGACCCCTCCCAACCCGTCGCCTCCGCGGCGGCCTCGAGGTCGCCCGGGATCCCGAGCGTCTGGCCGCCGTCGAGGACGAGCGTCTGTCCGGTGATGTAGGACGCGTCCTCCGAGGCGAGGAAGAGGACGGCGTTCGCGATGTCCCGCGGCTGCCCGAAGCGGCCGAGCGGGATCGTCTTCAGGTACTGCGGCGCGAGCTCGGGGTTGTGCACCACGAGCTCGGCGATCGGCGTGTCGGCGACGCCCGGGGCGATCCCGTTCACGCGGATGCCGTGGCGCGCGAGGTCCATCGCGGCCGAGCGGACGAACGTCCAGACGGCGGCCTTCGTGACGTTGTAGACCGCGTGCGTCTCCTCGACGAACCAGGCGTTGATCGAGGAGGTGCAGACGATCGCGCCCGGGCGGCCGGCGGCGACCATCGCGCGGGCGGCCTCGACGGTGAGAAACATGATCCCGTCGACGTTGACGGCCATGTGCCGCCGCCAGTGCTCCTCCGTCATCTCGAGGAGCGGCAGCGGCTCGGCGATGCCGGCGTGCGCGCACATCACGTCGACATGGCCGAACCGCTCGACGCAGAGCTCGACCGCGCGGCGGCAGTCGTCCCGCCTGGACTGGTCGCCCACGAACGCGGCGCAGCGCTCGCTCGCGAGCTCCGCGACGCGCTCCTGCTTGTCGAACGCGACGACGCCCGCGCCCTCGGCGAGGAAGGCCTCGACCATGCCGAGGCCGAGGCCCTGCGCCGCGCCGGTGACGACGACGCCCTTGCCCGCGAAGCGGCTCACGAGGAGCCGCTCCGCAGGCCGAGGGACGCGTCAGGGGAGGTGATGCGCGGCCTCCGCGGCCGTCTCCGGCCGCTCCTCGACCGACTCGCTCGCGCGGACGAGCCAGTCGTCCATGCCGCGGGCCGCCATCAGCGCGATGAGGGCGAGCCCGATCACGAGCCAGCCGACGACCGTCCAGATCGTCCAGTTGAACGGATCCGCCGGGTACGGGCTCACCGTCTTGTAGACGAGCCAGATCAGGGCGGCCGTCGACAGGAGCGGGAAGACGGCGTGCACGAGCGGGTTGAACTCCTGCCGCTTCTCGCGCCAGTGGTAGAGGAAGTTGCCGACGTTCGCCAGCGAGTAGATGACCACGACCGACAGCGTGATCACGAACCCGAACCAGAACCAGATCGTGTCCGGGCCGAGGATGTGCCCGACCAAGAACGCGACGACGATCGTGAAGAGCGTCTGCAGGTGCAGGGCGTTCCACGGCGTCTTGTACTTCGGGTGCACGTACCCGAGCTGCTTCGGGAAGACGCCGGAGCGGCCCATCTTGTACCAGATGCGGGACGAGATGTTCGAGCACGCGATCGACACCGCCAGCGTCGAGTTCGCGAGCGCGATCAGGATCAGGATCCAGGCGCCGTGCCAGAAGCGGTGCGCCAGCACGAACGGCGGCAGCTGCGACGACTTGCCGAGGCCGACCATGTCGTTGACACCCCAGCCGACGAGCAGGCCCCAGAAGCAGACGATGAAGAGCACGCCGAGGATCGCGATCGAGAGGTAGATGCCGAGCGGGACGTTCCGGCGTGGGTTCTCGCTCTCCTCCGCGATCGGCGCGACGCCCTCCCAGCCGGTGTACGCGAAGATCGAGAAGACGACCGCCAGGTAGAAGCCGTTCAGGCTCGTGGCGTTGCCGGGGTTCAGCGGCGCGAACGAGAAGCCGCCGGGCCCGCTGTCGAAGAAGCCCCAGAGCGAGAGCAGCAGGACGAGCGCGATCTCGGCGGCGCCGAAGAGCAGCAGCGCCCGGCCCGAGACCTCGATGCCGCGGTAGACCATGAAGGTCACGATCACCGCGCCGCCGATCGCCCACCAGTACCACTTGACGTCCGTGCCGTAGTTCGCCTTCACCTCGGTCTCGATGACCCAGCCCATGAAGCAGAGGATCGTCCCGGTCACCGGGGGCGAGTAGAGGATGTACATCCACCCGGCGAGGAAGCCGGCTCGTGGGTGGACGGTTCGGCTGACGAAGGTGAAGTAGCTGCCCGCGGACGGGAACGCCCGCGCCAGCGAGACGAGCGACACCGCCGTCATCAGCACGATCACCACCGCCGCGACGTAGACCCACGGCGCGGCGACTCCCGCCAGTCCGACGATGAACTGGAAGGAGTAGAGGATCGCGATCGCCGGGGCGATCGTGGTCACGCCCTGCATCACGACCGAGGCCAGGCCCAGCGCGCCTGCCCTGAGCTCGGTCTCGGCCACCATGCCGCTCTCCGCGGCAGGCAGCACGTCCAACGTGCCTTCGCTCATTGTCCCTCCTCGACGATTCCGGCCAGTTGCGTGCCCCCATCCGCCCGCGCGACCGCCTCCCGCATCGCACGCGCGTTCGCCGCCGGCGCGACGCCGTCGAAGACGGCGCTGCCGGTGACGATCAGGTCGACGCCGAGCGAGGCGATGCGCCCGACGTTCGCCTTCGTGACGCCGCCGTCGACGGCGACCACGATCTCTCGGCCCTCGACGAGCTCGCGCACCTCGGCGACGCGGCGCTCGGTCGAGGGGATGAACGATTGTCCGCCCCAGCCGGGGTTGACGGCCAGCACGAGCACCAGCTCGAGCTCGTCCAGCAACGGTTCGATCGTTGCAACGGGCGTACCCGGATTGAACGCCACGCCGCGGACGACGCCGCTTCCCGCGAGGCTCTGCAGCACGCGGTGCGGGTGGCGCGTCGACTCGACGTGGAAGGTGAGGATCCCCGCGCCGGCCTCGACGTAGGCGTGCGCCTTCTCGAGCGGCTCGACGACCATCAGGTGCACGTCCTTGACGAAGCGGTCGGGCAGGGCCTTCACGAGCGGCGGCCCGGCGGTCAGCTGGGGGCAGAAGACGCCGTCCATGACGTCGACGTGCGCGAGCCGGATGCCGGCGTGGTCAAGCGCCTCGAGCTCCTCGCCGAGGCGGAGCAGGTCCGCCGTCAGCACGCCGACGCTGAGGCCTGGGCCGCCGTCTATCAGCTCGCGCGCCGTCATGAGCATCAGGCGGGCACCGTCTCCTGCGCCAGCTCGCGGTACAGCTCGTACGCCTGCTCCGGCCGCATGTCCTCGTGGACGACGGCCGCGACGGCCCGGATCATGGCCGCGGGCGACTCCGACTGGAAGATGTTGCGGCCCATGTCGACGCCGGCGGCGCCCTGCTGGACGGCGCGGTACGCCATCTCGAGCGCGTCGGCCTCGGGGAGCTTCTTCCCGCCCGCCATGACGATCGGCACCGGGCAGCCCGCGGTCACGCGCTCGAAGCCCTCGTCGCAGTAGTACGTCTTGACGACCTGCGCGCCGAGCTCGGCGCAGATCCGCGTGGCGAGGCCGAGGTAGCGCGCGTCGCGCGTCAGCTCGCGCCCGACCGCTGTGACACCGAGGACGGGAATGCCGTAGCGGTAGCCCGCGTCGACGAGCTTCGTCATGTTCTCGACCGACTCCGTCTCGTGCTCGCCGCCGACGAAGACCTGGACGGCGACGCCGTGGACGTTCATCCGGACGGCGTCCTCCATGTCGAGTGCGATCCGCTCGTGCGAGAGGTCCTTGAGGATGCTCGGCCCGCCGCTGGCGCGCATGACGATGCCGCCGCGGTGCGTCGCCGGGATCGAGGAGCGGAGGATGCCGCGCGTGAGCATGAGCGCGTCCGCGTGGGGGGCGAGCGGGACGATGTTGAGGTCGACGCGCTCGAGGCCGGTCGTCGGCCCCTGGAAGTAGCCGTGGTCGAAGGCCAGCATCACCGTGCGGCCGGTCTCGGGCCGGAAGATCCGCGCGAGGCGGTTCTTCATCCCCCAGTCGTACTGGCCGGAGCCCTTGAGGAAGAAGCCGTGGTCGGCGGCCGGGGTGTCCTCGTGGAAGTTCTTGTCGTCTCTCTCGTCTGCTTCGGGCATGTCGGTCCCTCTCGTCTCAGGTGCCTGCGGCGCGCCACAGCGGGCGGACGAGGCCGTCTTCGGACAGCTCGAGCGAGCGGCGGTACAGCTCGAGCCACGTCTCGTAGAGCCCGGCGTAGGCGGCCGCCGCGGCGGGATCCGGCTCGTGCGTGCGCTCGAAGCGGACGAGCCGCTCGGCCGCTGCTCCGGCGTCGTCGTAGAGCCGAGCGCCGACGCCCGCGTAGATCGCGGCGCCGAGCGCCGTCGACTCCTTCACCGCCGGCACGCGCACAGGCACGCCGAGGACGTCGGCGACGATCTGCGGCCAGAGCGTCCCCTTCGCCGCGCCGCCGGTCAGGACGGCGTCGCGCACCTCGATCCCGGCGATCTCCTCGACGACGCCGAGGTGGCCGCGCGCGACGTAGGCGGCGCTCTCCTCGATCGAGCGGAAGCACTCGCTCCTCCCGGCGCGCTCCGGGTTCGCGACGTCGAAGCCGACGAACGCCGGCGATGCGTGCACCCAGCGGCTCGCCTGCATCAGGTTGGAGAAGATCCCGAAGACGCCGTTCGCGCCCGGCGGCAGCGAGGCGGCCTTCCGCTCGAGCACCTGGTAGACGTCGACGCCCTCGCGCTCGGCCTCCGCTTTCTCCAGCTCGCAGAACGCGTCGCGGAACCAGCGCATGACGATCCCGCAGTAGAAGCCGATGCCCTCGATCATCCAGCGGTCCGGGACGGTGTGGCAGAGCGTGCGCAGCCGCGCCTGCGGGTCGATCAGCGGCTCGTCGAGCACGACCGTGCTCTGCCAGAAGCTGCCGCCGACGACGGTGAACCGGCCCGGCTGCGTGACCCCGATCCCGAGCAGGCCGAGCTGCGTGTCGGCGCCGCCGACGACGACCGGCGTCCCCTCGCGCAGCCCGGTCTCGGCGGCCGCCTGGGCGGTCACGCTGCCGACGACGGAGCCGGGCTCGACGACGGGCGGAAAGACGGAGCGGTCGAGGCCGCAGATCTCGAGCACGCGGTCGGACCAGTCTCGGTCGGCGAGCTCGAACATGCCGGAGCTCGAGCCGAGCGACGGGTCGGTGACGAAGACCCCCGCGAGCTTGGTCAGGATCCAGTCGCCGAGCATCCCGACGTGCGCGATCGAGGCGAAGGCGTCCGGCTCGTTCCGCGCGATCCAGCGGAACCGGGCCGGCGCGGTGATCGCCACCCAGTCGCCTGCGTGCTCGTAGATCTCCTGCGCCTCGCCGGAGCGGACGAGGTCGCCCGCCTCCTCGCCGGCGCGCGAGTCGACGTTCGGGCAGGCCCAGATCTCGTCGCCGCGGGCGTCGTAGAGGACCATTCCCTCGCGCATGCTCGTGGCGCTGACGGCCTTGACCGCGTCGGGGGAGGCGCCGGACGCCGCGAGCGCCTCGCGGACGCACTCGCAGATCAGCCGCCAGTTGCGGTCGGTGTCGAAGACCTGCGAGCCCGGCGCGCCGGCCAGCTCGGGGTGGGAGTACTCCCGCTGGCCGATGGCCACCTGGGACCCGTCCAGTCCGAACAGGACGGCGCGGCAGCTGCCCGTGCCGGCGTCGATCGCGAGCAGCAGCTCCTCGCTCACGCGGCGACCGCCTCGCGGTTGAAGACGTTGACGAGCGGCTCGCCGGCGGCGAAGCGGACGATCTCGTCTGCGATCATCTCGGCGCCCTGGAGGAGCGTCTCGTGCGTCGCGCCGCCGAGGTGCGGCGTCAGGACGACGTTCTCGTGCCGCAGCAGGCGGTGGCGGCCCTGCTCGTCGGTCGTGCGCACGACGTCGAGCGCCGCGCCGCCGAGATGCCCCGACGCGAGTGCGGCGTCGAGCGCGTCCTCGTCCACGAGCGTCTCGCGCGCGGTGTTGATCAGGAAGGCGCCCGGCTTCATCGCGGCGAGAGCCGCCGCGCCCATGAGGTTCTCGTTCTCCGCGGTCGCGCGTGCGTGGAGGGAGACGAAGTCGGCGCGCGCGAGCAGCTCCTCGAGCGTCCCGACCTGCTCGACCGGCCCGTCCGCGCGGGCGTACGGGTCGTACGCGATCACGCTCATCCCGAACGGGAGCGCGCGCTGCGCGACGCGGTGGCCGACCTGGCCGTAGCCGACGAGGCCGAGCACGTGCCGGCGGAGGTCGCTGCCCATGAACTTCGCGCCCTCCCAGTTGTCCCGGAGCTGGTGGCCCTCCTCGAGGAAGCGCTGCGCCCGCGGCAGCCCGCGCGCGAGCATGACGAGGAACGCGATCGTCAGGTCGGCAACGGCCTCGGCGTTCTTCCCCGGCGTGTTCACGAGCGGGAGTCCGCGCTCGGTGACGGCGGCGACGTCGACGTTGACAGGGCCGCCGCGCGCGCAGCCGACCAGCCGGAGCACGCGGGACGCGTCGAGTACCTCGGCGGTCACCGGCGCGCCCTGGACCACGAGCACCTCGACGTCCGGCATCCGCGCGGCCAGCTC
>JAFAIV010000201.1 GCA_019236545.1 Actinomycetota bacterium
AGCGGCCGCTTGACCGCCTCGAGCAGGCGCTGCTCGAAGACCGGGAGGGTCGCCTCGGGGGCCGCGACGGTGACGTAGCCGGCGTCCGCGCGCATCGCGGCCATCGCCGTGAGCGACGGCGCGCCGGTGAGGCCGGGCGAGCCGCCGACGACGAGCACGTGGCCCGACGTGTACTTGTTGTCGCGCTGCCCGCGCCGCGGCACCGCGTCGAGGATGCGGCGCGTGACGAGCCTCGCCTCCGTCTCGCCCGGCTCGAGCCCGATGTCCGCCACGTGCACCTCGCCGGCGTGGAAGCGCCCGGGCGCGACCGAGAGCCCGACCTTGCAGCCGTGGAACGTCACCGTCGCCGCCGCGTCCACGGCCGCGCCGGCGACCTCTCCCGTCGACGCGTCGACGCCCGACGGCAGGTCGATCGAGAAGACCGGCGCGGGCGACGCGTTGATCGCCTCGATCAGCGCCGCCGCCTCCGGCCGCGGCTCGCCGGAGAAGCCGGTGCCGAAGAGCGCGTCGACGAGGACGTCGGGCGTCCCCAGCTCGCGCTCCCCCGCCTTCGCGTCGACGATCCACGTCTCGCGCCCCGCCTCGGCCAGGAAGCGGGCCATCACGCGCCCGTCGCCGCCGTTCGAGCCGCCGCCGCAGACCAGCGTCCACAGCCGCGCGTCCGGGAAGAGGCGCAGCGCCACCTCCGCGGCCGCGCCGCCGGCGCGCTCCATCAGCTGCGGGACGGAGTCGGGATAGTCCGGGAAGCGCGCCTCCGCCGCGCGCATCTCATCGGCCGTGTAGAGAGGCTCAGTCGCGTCCATCGACGACCGCGACGGCCTGCGCGAGCTCGCGCGAGTGCGTCATCGAGAGGTCGATCTCGCCGGCCTGCACGTGCTCCGCCCAGGCGGCGACGCGCCCCGAGAGCCGCACGGACGGCTTCGGCCGCCCGACGATCTCGATGTCCTTCCACGCGAACGCGCGCGCGACGCCGAAGCCGAGCGCCTTGCCGACCGCCTCCTTGCCGGCGAACCGGCCCGCGTAGCTCTCGGCCGGGTTCGGGCGCGAGTCGCAGTAGGCCTGTTCCGCCGGTGTGAAGCAGCGGTCGCGGAACCGCTCGTACCGAGCGAGCGAGCGCCGGATCCGCTCGATCTCGATCAGGTCGGTGCCCACGTGGACGCCGCTCACAGGTGCTCCTCGAGCCATTCGGGCAGGTGCGCGATCGAGGAGACGATCCCGTCCGGCTTCACGCGCGACGCCTCGACCTCGTCGGGCCGGAACTTCCCCGTCCGCACGAGGACCGTCCGCATCCCCATCCCGTGCGCGCCGACGATGTCGCTCTCGAGGTCGTCGCCGACCATCCACGTCAGCTCCGGCTCGGCGTCGACCGCCTCGAGCGCCGCCTCGAAGTACGCCGCGCTCGGCTTCCCCAGAACAGTCGCCTCGGTGTCGGTCGCGAACTCGAGGCCGGCCACGAACGCGCCGGAGTCGAGCATCGGCCCGAGCGCGGTCTGCCACCACTTGTTGCGGTGCAGGCAGTACAGCTCCGCGCCCATCTCGATCTCGGAGAACGCGCGGGCGAGGTTCATGTACGAGAAGACCAGGTTCGTCTCCGGCGTCTCGTCCGCGCCGCCGAGGAGGACGGCGTCGACGCTGTCCCCGACGAGCTCGAGGCCGTCGAGGTCGCCGACGAGGGCGTGCATGACGAGCGCCAGGACGCGCCGGCCGCGCAGCGCCGCGACGGCCGCGTCGGCGGTCGTCTGCACCTCGCTCTCCTCGACCTCGATCCCGATCCCCCGGAGCTGCTCCGCGAGCTGAGCCTTCGACCTGATCGTCGAGTTCGTGACGAAGCGGAGGCGGTGTCCGTTCTCGCGCAGGCGGCTCACCGCGGCCGCCGCGCCGGCGATCGGCTCGCCGGAGACGTGCAGGACGCCGTCGACGTCGAGCAGAATCGCCGCCATGGAAGGCGAGTCTATTCGCGTCACGCGCTCGGTCGCGGTGCCGCTGTCGGAGATCGAGCTGCAGGTCTCGCGCTCCAGCGGACCGGGCGGCCAGCACGCGCAGAAGTCCGAGACGCGCGTCGTCGCGGTCTTCGACGTCGAGGCGTCCGGGGCGCTGACCGAGACGCAGAAGCGCCGTGTCATCGCGAAGGCGGGGCCGGTGCTGCGCGCGGTCGCGCAGGACGAGCGCAGCCAGTCCCGGAACCGCGAGCTCGCGGTCGAGCGGCTCGCGGACCAGCTCCGGGAGGCGCTGCGGGTCGAGCGGAAGCGCGTGCCGACGAAGCCGAGCCACGCCGCGCGCGAGAAGCGGCTCGACGAGAAGCGCCGTCGCGGCGAGGCGAAGCGCCTGCGCCGCGACCCGCGCCTGGACTAGCTGGAGAAGACGCGCTCGCGCTCGGGGCGCACCCAGAGGATCTCGCCCTCTTCGAGGTCGAGCTCCTCCACCTCGTCACGCCGCAGCCGCGCCGCCAGGCGGGCGCCGTCGCCGTCGACGAGCTCCACGCGCGCGTCGGCGCCGAGCACCGTGATCCGCTCGATGGCCACTTCGACGGCGCCGTCCCCCGGCTCGCGGCGAAGCGCGACGTCGTGGGGCCGCACGAGCGCGCCGCCGAGGTCGTGCGCGTCGCCCACGAACCGCATCACGAACTCCGACGCCGGCTCGTCGTAGAGGTCGAGCGGCGAGCCGATCTGTTCGAGCCGGCCGCGGTTGAGGACGGCGACGCGGTCGGCGACCTCCATCGCCTCCTCCTGGTCGTGCGTCACGAAGACGGTGGTTACGTGCACCTCCTCGTGCAGCCGCCGCAGCCAATCGCGGAGCTCGGCACGCACACGGGCGTCGAGCGCACCGAACGGCTCGTCGAGGAGCAGCACCTTCGGCTCGGCCGCGAGCGCACGGGCGAGCGCCATCCGCTGCCGCTGGCCTCCCGAGAGCTGCGCGGGGTAGCGGTCGGCGAAGCCCTGGAGCTGGACGAGCGCGAGCAGCTCCTCGACCCGCTCGCGGATCTCGTTCTTCGGCCGCTTCCGGATCGTCAGCCCGAAGGCGATGTTGTTCCGGACCGTCATGTGCTTGAAGGCCGCGTAGTGCTGGAAGACGAAGCCGACGTTGCGCTTCTGCGGCGACAGCGTCGTCGCGTCCTCGCCCGAGAGGATGACCTCGCCCGCATCCGGCGTCTCGAGCCCCGCGACGATGCGGAGCAGTGTCGACTTGCCGGAGCCGCTCGGCCCGAGCAGCGCGGTCAGCGAGCCGGTCTCGACCTCGAGCGAGACGTCGTCGACGGCGACCGCCTCGCCGAAGCGCTTGGTGACGTGACGGATCTCGATCGACATCAGGCCATCTGCTCCTTCGGCTTTAGGACTGTCATGAGTATCAAGACGACCACAGCCGTCGCGGCGAGCACGAGCGAGATGCTGTACGCGCCGGTGAGGTCGAAGTTCTGGTACGAGTCGTCCACCCGCAGGGTGGCCGTTTCGGTTCGGCCGACGATGCGGCCGGAGACGATCGCGACCGCGCCGTACTCGCCGAGCGAGCGCGCGGTCGTCAGGACGACGCCGTAGATGACGGCCCAGCGGATCGAGGGCAGCGTGATCCGCCGGAAGGTCTGCCATCCGGACGCGCCGAGCGTGCTCGCCGCCTGCTCCTGCTCGTCGCCGAGCTCGCGGAGCGTCGGGATCACCTCGCGCGCGACGAACGGCACGGAGGCGAAGATCGTCGCCAGCACGATCGCCGGCCACGCGAAGAGCACCTGGATCCCGTGGCCGAGGAGCCACGACCCGAACCAGCCGTTGCGGCCGTAGAGCAGGTAGAGCGAGAGGCCGACGACGACCGGGGAGAGCGCGAGCGGCAGGTCGATGAAGGCGTTCAGCACGCCCTTGCCCGGGAAGCGCTTGCGCACGATCAGGAGCGAGACGGCAACGCCGAAGATGGTGTTCACCGGGACGGCGATCGCCGTGACGATCAGCGTCAGCTTGAACGCGTGCACCGTCTCCGGGTTCGAGAGAGCGCCCCACACCGGCGCGAGGCCGTGTTGGAACGTTCGCCAGAACACCATGGTGAGCGGCGCGAGCAGCACCGCCGTCAGGTAGGCGAGGGCGACGAAGCGGGGCACGTACCTACGCACGCTTCCCGCTCCCGGCGCCGGCAAAGCCGGCGCCTCCGCTCTTTGGCGTGCTCCGTCGAGCCTACGCACGCTCGTGCCTCGTGACGAGGAAGCGGAGCCCGCCGACCCCGAGCAGGATCGCGAACGAGGTGGCGAGGAGGACGACCGCGACGGCGGCCGCCCCGGCCGGGTCGCCGCTCTCGATCCGGCCCATCACGTACACGGAGGAGACCTCGGTGCGGTAGGGCAGGTTGCCGGAGATGAGGACGACGGCGCCGATCTCGCCGACCGCGCGCGCGAGCGCGAGCACCAGGCCGGACAGGATTCCCGGGAGCAGGTTCGGCAGGACGATCCGCCGGAAGGTGACGAGGCCGGAGGCGCCGAGCGAGTGCGCCGCCTGCTCCATCTCCGTGTCGAGCTCGAGCAGCACCGGCTGCACCGTCCGGACGACGAACGGGAGCGTCACGAAGCAGAGCGCGAGGCAGATCGCCGTGCGCGTGAAAGCGAGGTTGACCCCGATCGGGGACCGCGGCCCGTAGAGCGCCAGCAGCGTCAGGCCGGCGACGATCGTCGGCAGCGCGAAGGGCAGGTCGATCACCGAGTTCACGAGCGCCTTGCCGCGGAAGTCGTCGCGCACGAGCACCCAGGCGGTGACGGTGCCGAGCACCGCGTTGACGAGCGCGACGATCGCCGCCGCGCCGATCGTCAGCTTGAACGCGGAGACTGCCTCCGGGCTCGAGACGACCTGCCAGAAAGCGTGTGCTCCGTCCCGCTTCGACTCCCAGACGAGCGCCGCGATCGGGAGGATCACGATGAGCGTCAGAAAGGTCGAGACGAGCCCGAGCGAGAGGGCCGTGCCGGCCCTCTCGCTCGTCCCGGCCGCGCGCGACAACCGCAGCGCGACCGGGTTCGCGTGGCTCTCAGCCACCCGTCGTGCCTCCGACGGCGTGCTCGATCCCGACCATGCGGCCGGAGTTCGGATCGAACCAGGTCTTGAAGGCCTGGCGCCAGCCGCCGTAGATCGGGTCGTTGATCGTCCAGATCAGCCGCGAGCCGCCGTTGTACGCGGCCCGCCACTTCGCGAGGGCCGGGTCCTTGAGCACCGACTTGTCGACCGGCCGGTAGCCGTTCGACGCCAGGATCGTCTGCCCGGCCGGCGACTGCACGAAGTCGATGAACTTCTGCGCCTCCGGCGGCGCCTTCGTGGAGGCGACGAGCGGCAACTGCACGAGCAGCGTCTGCTTCGGCACGACCATGTGGAGGCCCTGGCCCTTGGCGACGCCGGCGTAGGCCTCGCTCTCGTACGTGATGAGGACGTCGCCCTTGCCCGAGAGGAACGTGTTCGCCGCGTTCGACGCGGACGTGTCCTGAGAGACGACGTGCGTGAAGAGCTGCTGCACGAACGCGGTCGCCTGCTTGTCCGTCTTGCCGAGCTTCCGCTGCGCGCCGTAGGCGGCGAGGATGTTCCACATCGCGCCACCCGAGGTGAACGGGTTCGGCGTGACGACCTGCACGCCCGACTGGAGCAGGTCGTTCCAGGTGTGGATGTGCTTCGGGTTGCCCTCGCGGACGAGGAACGCGACGACCGAGTTGGCGCCGATCCCGTTGTACTTCCCCTTGTCCCAGGTCGACGGGACGATGCCCGCGTCGGCGAGCGAGTTCATGTCGGCGCCGTGCGAGAGGAACAGCACGTCCGCAGGCTGCCCGGCGAGGACGGCGCGCGTCTGCGAGCCGGAGGCGCCGTACGACTGCGTGAAGTTGACGCCCTTGCCGTCGGGCGTCGCCTGCCACGCGCTGATCAGCTGCGCCAGGACGGGCTTCGGCGTCGAGTAGGCGACGAGGTTGATGGTGGTGGCACTGCGCCGAGCCGACGCCGCGGTCGCCGACACGAGGGCGACGGCGAGGGCGACGAATGCCAGCAGAAGTCTCTTGCGCATGCGGTCGGTTCCTTTCCCAGGTTCCCTACTGATTTAGTCTGATTGCAAGGCGCTTATTCCTAGCATAAGAAGAATTAGGCTCGTCGAATTGCGCGCCGGTTTTCCAGGGGCCGGCGCACCTCCTGGCGACCGCGTACCGGCTACGGCCGGCCGACGACGTCGGCGAGCGTCGTGTCCTCGAGCACACCGCGCATGCTGGCCCGAAGCTGCAGCCAGACCTCCTTCAGGCCCGCCGCGGCCCCGCGGTACTCGAGGTCGTCGGGCCGCTCGCCACGCACGGTCGCGATCGGCCCCTCGAGGGCCCGGATGACGTCCGCGATCGAGATCTCCTCGGCCGGCCGCGCGAGCTGGTGCCCGCCCTCCGCCCCGCGCTGGCTCGTGACGAGGCCCGCGTGGCGCAGCTGCAGCAGGATGTTCTCGAGGAACTTCGGCGGGATCTCCTGCGCGGCCGCGAGCTCGCCCGAGGTGACGAACCTGGGCGGCGCCGCCGCGAGCTCGACCATCGCCCGCAGCCCGTAGTCGACCTTGGCCGAGACGCGCACGCCCCGGATCCTGCCCTACTCGACCGTGACGGTCTTGGCGAGGTTGCGCGGCTGGTCGACGTTCAGGCCACGCAGGCGCGCGATCCGGTAGGCGAGCAGCTGCAGAGGGACGACGGCGAGCGCCGCCTGGAGGAACGCCGGCGTGCGCGGGACGTAGATGACGTCGTCGGCGTGATGCTGGATGTCCTCGTTGCCGTCGGTCGCGATCGCGATCACGTGCGCGCCGCGCGCCCGCGTCTCCTGGATGTTCGAGACGATCTTGTCGTAGACGTGGATGTTCGTCGCCACGACGACGACCGGCGTCCCCTCGTCGAGCAGCGCGATCGGGCCGTGCTTCATCTCGCCCGCCGAGTACGCGTCCGTCGGGATGTACGAGATCTCCTTCAGCTTCAGCGCGCCCTCGAGCGCCACGGGCAAGCCAATGTGGCGGCCGAGGTAGAGGAAGAACGGCCGGTCGTGGAAGCGCCGCGCGATCTGCTCGATCGGGTGCTCGCCGTCCAGGAACTCCTGGATCTTGTCCGGGAGCTCGTGCAGCCGGTCGAGGATGAAGTCGATCTCGTCCTGCGGCAGCGTGCGCCGGATCTCGGCGAGCTTCAGCGCCAGCAGGCTGAGGAGCGCGACCTGGGCGGTGAAGGTCTTCGTCGCGGCGACGCCGACCTCCATGCCGCAGCGCGTGAAGAGCGTCGCGTCGACCTCGCGCGTGATCTGCGTGCCCATCAGGTTCGTGATCGCGAGCGTGCGGGCGCCGCTCTCGCGCGCGAGCTTCACCGCGTTGACCGTGTCGCGCGACTCGCCGGACTGCGAGATGCCGATCACGAGCGTGTCCTTCGAGAGCACCGGGTTGCGGTAGATCCACTCGCTCGCGATGTCGGGCTCGACCGGGATCCGCGCCCACTCCTCGATGATGTAGCGGCCGACGACGCCCGCGTGGTACGAGGTGCCGGCGGCGACGACGACGATCCGGCGCAGGTTGCGGATCTCCATCTCGTCGAGGCCGAGCGCGTCGAGCAGGAGCTGGTGGCCGCGGACGCGATCGCCGATCGTCTCCGCCACCGCCTCCGGCTGCTCGTGGATCTCCTTGAGCATGAAGGTCTCGTAGCCGCCCTTCTCGGCGCTCTCCTCGTCCCAGTCGATCTCCTGCACGGCCGGGTGCTCGATCTCCGCGCCGTCCTTGAAGAAACGTGCGCCGGCGGGCGTGATCTCGACGACCTCGCCGTCGTCCGGGAAGACGACGTTGCGCGTCTCGGCGAGGAACGCGGCGATCGACGAGGCGAGGAAGTTCTCGCCCTCGCCGAGGCCGACGACGAGCGGCGTCTGGTGGCGGACGGCGGCGAGCAGGTCCGGGTGGTCGTGGTGGATCGCGACGATCGTGAAGTGGCCCTCGAGCTTCGGGTAGACGCGGATCAGCGCCTGCGTCAGGTCGCCCTCGTACGCCTCCTCGAGCAGGTGGACGACGACCTCGGCGTCCGTCTCGGACGTGAACTCGTGGCCGCGCTCGAGCAGCTCCGCCTTCAGCTCGCGGTAGTTCTCGACGATCCCGTTGAGGACGATCGCGAGGCTTGAGGCGTCGCAGCCGACGAGCGGGTGCGCGTTCTGCTCGGTGACGCCGCCGTGGGTCGCCCAGCGTGTGTGGCCGAGGCCATGGCGGGCGACTGAGCCGTTCGGGCCGGCCGCCTCGACGAGGTTCTGGAGGTTGCCGACGGCGCGGACGTACTCGAGGCCGCCGTCCTCGCGCAGGGCGATGCCCGCGGAGTCGTAGCCGCGGTATTCGAGCCGGCGCAGCCCCTCCAGCAGCAGCGGCTTCGCCTCGCGCTCTCCGACGTATCCGATGATCCCGCACACGCTGTAGACGGCTCCTTTCCCCGCGTGGCGCCGGTTTCCCCCCGGAAACACGACGAGCCCGGCTTGTCGACCTCACCCGCCGCGTCGCGGGAGCGGTCAGCCGAGCTCCTGTGTCACCAGCGCGGCGATCCTAGCACACAGATTCTCGGCATCTGCAGGGTTTTCCGCCTCCGCGAGCACCCGCACGAGCGGCTCGGTGCCGGACGGGCGGACGAGGATCCGGCCCTTGCCGTCCAGCTCGTCGTTGACCGCCGCGACGGCGTCGAGAAGGTCCTGCGGGAGCGGCCCGCGGCCCGCGCGCGGGAGGTTCCGCTTCACCTGCGGGAAGACCGGCATGACCCCGACCGCCTCCGAGAGCGGGCGGCCGCGGAGCGCCGCGCAGAGGAGCAGCCCGGCGACGAGGCCGTCGCCCGTGACGTGGCCGTCGAGGTAGATGACGTGGCCGGACTGCTCGCCGCCGAGGACGGCGCCCTCGCGGCGGAGCGCCTCGAGGACGTAGCGGTCGCCGACGTCCGTCGTCATGACCCGGATGCCGTGCTCCTCCATCAGGCGGTGGAAGCCGAGGTTCGTCATCGACGTCACGGCGACCGCGCCGACGCCGAGGTCGAGGGCGAGCGCCGCGACGATCTGGTCGCCGTCGACGGGCTCGCCGCGCTCGTCGACGGCGAGCATGCGGTCGCCGTCGCCGTCGAAGGCGATCCCGAGGTCGAAGCCGCCGTCGCGCACCGTCGCGCTGAGCGCGGCGAGGTCGGTCGCGCCGCAGCCGACGTTGATGTTCGTCCCGTCCGGGTCGTTGCCGATCGCGACCACCTCGGCGCCGAGCTCCTCGAACGCGGCGGGCGCGAGGCCGGCGTAGGCGCCGTTCGCGCAGTCGACGGCGATGCGGAGCCCGGTCAGGTCGGTGCCGAAGCGCTCGAGGACGTGCTCGAGGTAGCTGTCGGTCGCGACGCCGACGCGGTCGATCTCGCCGCCGCCGGGAGCCGGCGCGTCGAAGAGCGCCTCGATCTCCTCCTCGGCGGCGTCGGAGAGCTTCTGGCCCTGACGGTCGAAGAACTTCACGCCGTTGTACTCGGGCGGGTTGTGCGAGGCGGAGATGACGACGCCGAGGTCGAGCCGCAGCAGCGCGACGGCCGGGGTCGGCAGGACTCCGGCGAGCACCGCGACGCCGCCCGCAGACGCGACGCCGCGCGCGAACGCCTCCTCGAGCTCCTCGCCGGAGGCGCGCGTGTCGCGGCCGACGAAGACGCGGCCGCCGCCCGCCCAGAGGGCCGACGCCTTGCCAAGCTGCTCGACGAGCTCCGGCGTGATCAGTTCCCCGACGACCCCGCGCACGCCGTCGGTTCCGAAGTACCGCCTCGCCACGGGGCGGGACGATAGCCGCCGAGGCGAGCGGAGCGGCTGCGCTAGCGCTTGGAGAACTGCGGCGCCTTGCGCGCCTTGTGCAGGCCGGCCTTCTTGCGCTCGACCTGGCGCGCGTCGCGCGTGAGGAAGCCCTCTCGCTTCAGCGCCACCCGCCACTCCGGGTTCGCCTCGACGAGCGCCCGCGCGATCCCGTGCCGCACCGCGCCGGCCTGGCCCGTGAGGCCGCCGCCGTGGACGCGGACGCGGAGGTCGTACTGGCCCTCGACGCCGGCGGTCTTCAGCGGCGACGTGGCGATCGTGCGCCAGACGGCGCGCGGGAAGTACTCCTCGATGGTGCGGCCGTTGACCCAGGTCGCGCCGTCGCCGGGGCGAAGGATCACGCGCGCGACCGAGGTCTTGCGCTTGCCGGTGCCGCGGTACTGGGCGATCTGGCTCACTTCTGCTCCAAGTCGAGAGGACGCGGGTTCTGGGCGCTGTGCGGATGCTCGGGGCCTGCATAGATCTTGAGCTTCGTCAGCTGCTGGCGCGCGAGGCGGTTCTTCGGGAGCATCCCCCGCACCGCGACGCGGAGCACCTCGGTCGGCCGCCGCTCGAGCTGGTCGCGCAGCGTCCGGCTGCGCAGGCCGCCCGGGTAGCCGGAGTGCCGGTAGTAGCGCTTCTGGTCGAGCTTGTTGCCCGTGACCTGGATCTTCTCCGCGTTGATCACGATCACGAAGTCGCCGGTGTCCACGTGGGGCGTGAACTGCGGCTTGCGCTTCCCGCGCAGCGTGTCCGCGATCTGGGTCGCCAGCCGGCCGAGCGTCTGCCCGTCGGCGTCGACGAGGAACCACTCGCGTGTGATCTCGCCAGGCTTTGCGCTGTAGGTCTTCATGCAGAGAAAGAGGCGGACAGGCGTCCGCCGGCGCCGGATTGTAGCGAAATCAATCGGCAGACGACAGCGCGGCGCCGGCCACGACGCGGGAGCGGCCGGCGAGGAGGAGCGCGGGCCCGGCGGCGATCGCGGCAGCGGCGATGGCGAGGGCGGTCGCGCCGGAGGCGCTGTAGACGACGCCGCCCAGGAGCGCGAGCCCGGCGGCGACGTAGCTCGAGACGAGGTCGGAGAAGCCGACGAGCCTCCCCCGCTCCGAGGGCGTCGAATGCGCGACGAGCTCGGTCGTCGCCGCGACGAAGGAGAAGTTCCAGCCCAGGCCGAGGCCGAGGAGCGCGAGGCTCATCCCGCCGACGCCGGTGAGCCACGTGAGCGCGGCGTTCGAGACGGCCATCAGGAGCAGACCGCCGACGAGCGCGCGGCGCCGCCCGAAGCGGTCGATCAGGTCGCCGACGACGAGCACGAGCCCGTACATGCCGACGATGTGGAGGCTGATCATCGTGAAGACGTCGCCCTGCCGGTGGCCGCGCCCGACGGCGACGTAGCCCGCGAGGTTCATCACGCTCGCCATCACGGCGAAGCTCGCGACCGCGGCGAGCAGCGCCGCCGGGACGCCTGGCCGCCGGATCAGCTCGCGCAACGGCGCCGGCGGCGCGGTGTCGTCGAGCTCCTCCTTGTACGTCCGCGCGATCTCCTGCGGGTCGGGCCGGACGAACATCGAGATGGCGAGTCCCACGAGCATGAACGGGATCCCGACGAGCCACGGCCACGCGAGCTCGTGCGCGACGGCGGCGCGGTCGCCGAAGAGCGGCCCGAAGACGACCGGCCCCCAAATCGCGCCGGAGACGGCGCCGAAGAGGACGAACGACATGCCGCGGGCGCGGCGGTCCGGCGGGAACATCTCCGCCGAGGCCGCGCGCGAGAGCTGGATGATCCCGCCCGACGCGCCGACGAGCGCGAGGCCGAGCGACACGAGCACGGGCGACGTCCAGCGGCAGCCGCCGGAGACGACCGCGCAGCCGAGCGCGCCCGTCAGGAAGGCGGAGCGGATCACGGGCATCCGGCCGTACCGGTCCATCAGCCGGCCCGCGGGCCCGACCGCCGTGCCGCTCGCGGCGAGGAAGATCGCCGGGCCGAGCCCGAGGATGCCGCTGATCCCGGTGACGGCCACGAGCGTCAGCGAGCTGAGCGCCGCCGACACCTGGAACATCCCGGAGTTGCAGATCAGGCCGCCGCAGAGGAGGAACGCGTTGCGCCGGACCGCGGGGCTCACGTCACGAGTCTACGGAGGCCGGCAGCGAACTCCGAGGCCCCGCCGTGGGACGGGTGGCGGACGTAGGGCGCGTCGAGCACCGCCGCCGCGAGGCGCCCGACGGCGATCGCGCGACGGCCGCGGGTCAGCTCGGCGAGGAACGGCGCCGCGGCGCGAACCTCGGCGCTGGTCGGCCGGCGGTTGGAGGTCGCGGTGCCGGGGTGGGTCGGGACGACATTCCAGAGGAGGACGTCGTCCTCGAGGCCGAGCTCGCCGAGGACGCGGTGGACGATCGTCGCCGACGCCTCGGCCGGGCCGGCGCCGGTGAGCTGGCGCTCGGACGTGAAAGGGATGCCGCTGACGCGGGCGCCGCGGTACCCGGCGGCCTCGCCCACGAGGACGACGGTCGCGTCGGAACGGCTCTGCAGGTACTCGCGCAGCCGCTCTCGCCGGAGCTCCGAGCGCGCGTACTGGTTGTGGGTGCCGCCGATCCGGGCTCGCGCGAGGCGCTCGACGAGCTCGGCTATTCCCACTCGATCGTCGCCGGCGGCTTCGACGTCACGTCGAGCACGACCCGGTTGACGCCGGGGATTTCGTTCACGATCCGGCCGGAGATCGTCTCGATCAGGTCGTACGGGAGCCGCGCCCAGTCGGCGGTCATCGCGTCGTCGCTCGTGACCGCGCGGATCACGACGGGGTAGCCGTACGTCCGCTCGTCGCCCTGCACGCCCACCGACCGGATCGCGGGCAGCACGGCGAACGACTGCCAGAGGTCGCGGTAGAGGCCGGCGCGGCGCACCTCCTCCTGGAGGATCGCATCGGCGTCGCGGAGGATCTCCAGACGCTCGCGCGTGACGGCGCCGATGATCCGGATCGCAAGCCCCGGCCCTGGGAACGGCTGGCGCCAGACCATCCGCTCCGGCATCCCGAGCTCCTCGCCGACGCGGCGCACCTCGTCCTTGAAGAGCAGGCGCAGCGGCTCGACGAGCTTCATCTTCATGTCGGGCGGCAGGCCGCCGACGTTGTGGTGCGACTTGATCGTCGCGGCGACGCCCTCGGTGCCGCCGGACTCGATCACGTCGGAGTAGAGCGTGCCCTGGACGAGCCAGCGGACGTCGCCGAGCCGGCGCGCCTCCTCCTCGAAGACGCGGATGAACTCGCGGCCGATGATCTTGCGCTTCTGCTCCGGCTCCTCGACGCCGTCGAGAAGCTCGAGGAAGCGGTCCTGCGCCTGGACGTGGACGAGCGGGACGTGGAAGTGCTCGCCGAAGGTCTCGACGACCTGCTCGGCCTCGCTCTTGCGCAGCATCCCGTGGTCGACGAAGACGCACGTCAGCTGGTCGCCGACCGCCTTGTGCACGAGCAGCGCCGCGACTGCCGAGTCGACGCCGCCGGAGAGCGCGCAGAGGACGCGCTCGGAGCCGACCTGCGCGCGGATCCGCTCGACCTGCTCCTCGATCACCGCCGCCGGCGTCCACGCGGGCGGCGCGTCGGCGACCTCGTAGAGGAAGTTCTTGAGCACGTCCATCCCGTGCGGCGTGTGCACGACCTCGGGATGGAACTGCACGCCGTAGAGGCCGCGCTCCGGCGCCTCGAACGCGGCGACCGGCGTCCCGGAGGACGTGGCGACGACGCGCGCGCCCTCGGGTGCGGCCACGACCGTGTCGCGGTGCGACATCCAGACGACCTGCTCGTCCGGCGTGTCCTTCAGGAGCCGCGACTCCTCGACGTGCATCTCGGTGCGGCCGAACTCGGAGACCCCGGTGCGGTCGACGCGACCGCCGAGGTCGAGCGCCATCAGCTGCGCGCCGTAACAGATGCCCAGCGTCGGGATCCCGAGCT
>JAFAIV010000276.1 GCA_019236545.1 Actinomycetota bacterium
GGAGGGCGTGGACGAGACGCTGCGCCTCCGCTACCGCTGGCTCGACATGCGCACGCCGCGCATGCAGCGCAACCTCCGCGTCAGCCACACCGCTGTCGCCGCGATCCGCCGGACGATGGACGAGCGCGGATTCGTCGACATCTGGACGCCGAGCATGACCCGCGGCACCCCGGAGGGCGCGCGGGACTTCCTCGTGCCCGTGCGCCTGCAGCCCGGGAAGTTCTTCGCGCTCGCCCAGTCGCCGCAACTCTTCAAGCAGCTCTGCATGGTCGGCGGGCTCGACCGCTACTACCAGATCGCCACCTGCTGGCGGGACGAGGATCTCCGCGCCGACCGGCAGTTCGAGTTCCGGCAGCTCGACGTCGAGATGGCGTTCGTCGACCGCGAGGACGTCCTCGACGTGCTCGAGGCGGCCGTCGTCGCGGCGTTCGACTCCGCCGGCCGCACGCCGCCGCCGCGGCCGTTCCCGCGGCTCTCGTACGCGGACGTGATGCGGAAGTACGGCTCCGACAAGCCCGATCTCCGCTACGGCCTCGAGATCCAGGACGCGACCGAGCTGACGCGCGGCTCCGGCTTCGGCGTCTTCGCGAACGCGCCCGTCGTCCGCTACCTCGTCGCGCCGCGCGCGTTCTCGCGCGCCGAGCTGCAGCGGCTGGAGGAGATCGCGAAGGAGTGGGGGGCGAAGGGCCTCGCCTACATCGTCCACGACACCTCCGGCGAGCTCCGCTCGCCGATCGCGAAGTTCCTCTCCGACGAGGAGCTCGCCGCCTTCCGCTCCGAGCCGGGCAACACCTTCCTCTTCGCCGCCGACACCGAGGAGACCGTCACGCGCGTCCTCGGCGGCCTGCGCACGCACCTCGGCCGCGAGCTCGAGCTCGCCGACCCGGGCGTCGACGCGTTCCACTGGGTCGTCGACTTCCCGCTCTTCGAGCGCGACGAGGACACCGGCGGCTGGACGTTCATGCACCACCCGTTCACGGCCGCGATCCCCGGCGACGAGGACCGGATCGAGAGCGACCCGGGCGGTGTGATCGGCCAGCACTACGACATGATCTGGAACGGCTGGGAGCTCGGCTCCGGCTCGATCCGCATCCACGACAGCGAGGCCCAGCAGGCGGTCTTCCGCGTCATGGGCATCAGCGACGAGGACCAGCGCGACAAGTTCGGCTTCCTGCTCGACGCCCTCGCGATGGGCGCCCCGCCGCACGGCGGCTTCGCGCTCGGCCTCGACCGCTTCCTGGCCCAGCTCGTCGGGGAGCCGGACATCCGCCAGGTGATCGCGTTCCCGAAGGTCTCGAGCGGCTCCGACCCGCTCACTGGCGCTCCGACGGCCTATCCGGACACGGCGCTGAAGGACCTCGGCATCAAGCTGACGGCTCCTCCGGCTGAAACGTAGGTATCCGAGGGCCGATGAAGAAGTCATACTTGGTCGCGGCGCGAGTCGCGCCCTACGCGTAGGCAAGGAGGGCTGGGCAAAGTGGCATACGAGGGGCCGGGTCAGGCACCTGCGCCGTCGCTGACGGCCTTGCCTCGCTATGAGGACATTCCGCGCACCGGCGACGGCCTCGACGCCGATCGCGTGCGCGAGGCCCTCGACTCGTACCGCCGCCACGTCGCGCAGCTGCAGGCGCAGCTCCGCGTCCTCCAGGCCGTCGGGACGCGTCCCGGCCAGGGCGCCGCCGTCGAGGCGACCGGCCACGCCGTCCGCATGGACGCCCTGCACCTGATCCGGGCGGCCGCGCAGTTCGCGGACACGGTCGAGATGGACGCCCAGAACGCGTCCGCCGCGCAGCTCGCGCGCACCGAGGAGGAGGTCTCCCGCCGGATGCGCGAGCTCCAGGAGCGCGAGGCGGAGATCGAGCGCTACCGCCAGGAGACGGAGCGGCAGCGCGCAGAGACGTTGAACGCGGCCCGCAACGAGGCGCGCGAGGTTCTCTCGAAGGCGAACGCCGACGCGACCCGCGAGCTCCAGGAGGCCGAGGCCCGCGGCGCCCGCCTGCTCGAGCAGGCCCGCCACGAGGCCACCACGCTCACGAACGCGACCCGCGCCGAGGTCGAGCAGACGCTCGAGTGGGCGCGCACGCAGGCCGCCGCCGTCCTCGCCCGCGCGCAGCAGGGCGCCGAGCAGCTGCTCGCCGCCGCCGGCCTCGGGCAGGACGCGATCGCCGAGGTCGCCAGCTCGATCGTCAGCGCCGCCGAGGCGTCGACGCAGCCGCCGGCTGCGCCGCCGCCCGCCGCCGCGTTCGCAGGCGGCCCCGCGCCCGCGCCGGCTCCTCCCGCCGCCGTGCCGGAGCCTCCCGTCGCCGAGCCTCCCCCTGCGGAACCGCCCGCGGCCGAGGAGCCGCCGGCAGCCCCGCCGACCCAGGTCGAGGGCCCTGGCGACGGTGGGAACGGAGCGCCCGAGGGCGGGCCTCCGTCCGAGCCGCAGTACTAGGCTCCGCCAATGCGGCGCGTCTTCGGCCCCCGCACCGTCATCGAGGCGTTGTTCCTGATCGCCGTGCCGATCGTGGCGCTGGCGGCGGGGCTCGGCTGGGTGGGGATCCTGATCGCGAGCGCAGCCGCGTACCTCGTCGTGCTCGTCGTCGAGGCCGCCGTCGCCCGCGGCTACGAGCCGAGCATCCACGTCGGGAAGCAGGCCTCGCCGCCGCAGGTATCGCCTCCGCAGGCGACGTCGCCGGCCGCCGAGACGGTCGTGCAGGACCACGTGCGCGTGATCGCGCCCGAGCCGGTCGCCGCTGCCCCGGTCGCCACCGCGGCGCCGGTCGTCGAACAGGCGCCTCCTCCGCCACCGCCGGTCGCGGAGCCGCAGCCCGAGCCGGTCGCCGTCGCCGCTCCGCCGCCGCCCGCGCCGCAACCGGTCGTCGTCGAGCAGGCGCCGCCGCCTCCGGCACCGCAGCCCGAGCCGACGCCTGCGCTCGTGGCTGTCCCCGACCTGCCGCCCGAGCCCGCACCGGCGCCGGTCGCGGCCGAGCCGGCGCCCCCGCCTGCCGCGGAGGTCGTCCAGATCTCGGCCTACGGCCCGCCGCGCCAGTGGAACGTCTGGGATCTCGAGCGGCTCGCCCGCGAGCGCGCCGGCGCGAACCCGGAGAAGGACGAGGAGCGCACCTACCTGCTGATGTACCTCCGTGAGTTCGCCGACGCGAACGGGATGCTGCCGGTCGACTTCGACGGCCTCGTCCGCGACAGCTTCGGCGACCTCGTCTTCGCGTGAGCTACCGGGCCGCGCGGCTCGCGGCCCTCGCCCTGGTCACGGTCGCCGCGGCGGCCGCCTGCGTCGCGGCCCGCACGGTCGGCCACCGTTCGTCGCTTCCTGAGCCCGCCGGCGGCTGGCGCGTCGCGATCGCGGCGGCGGTCCCGGGATCGAGCGGGAAGGACGGCTGCGGCGTCCCGTTCGGCGGCACGCTCGCGGGCGTCCGCAGCGCCGACATCCCGTGCGGCGTGAAGGTCTACGTCCGCTTCGGCAGCCGCACCGTCCTGACGGAGGTCGTCGACCACGCGCCGCCGTCGCCGGGCGTCACGTTCGACCTCACGCCCGCGCTCGCGTGCCTGCTCGCGGTGCGCGGGCGCGCGCAGGTCGAGTGGAGCTTCATCGGCTAGGCTGCCAGCCTCGACCCTGTGCGTGGGCTCGGGCGTGCATGTCGAACCAACACGCACATGAAGGGAGCTCGTGTCCGTGTCGAAGGCCTTCGCGGTCGGCGGCCGGCGCGGCACCCACCTGGTTCGCCAGGTTCACATCTGCCCGAGTCCATCGGCAGGGTGGAGTCACGGCGGGGCCTTCGGGCCCCGCCTCTGTTTTCGCTGCATCGCCCCGCTCCGCTTTCCGGCTCGCAGAAGCGCGCGAGCTGCGGCTCGCGCGGTGCGGGGGCGGGACCGCTGTGTGCCGCGCCCGCGCATGTCGGTCGCGGCGGCGCCAGCGAGTTCTCGGGGCGCGTCGTTTACCGTGGGCGCGTGATCGAGATCTTCGGGGACTCCTCGCGGGGCGGCGAATGGGCGGCGGTGCGGCTGCGGGTCGAGGGCGACAGGATCGTCGACGCGGACGCGCCCGGGCTGGAGCGGCCGCTCGCCGGGCTGACGCTGCTCGAGGCGGCGGCGGTGCCAGGTGAGACGCTCGCGGTCGACGCGCTCGCGAACGCTCTCGGGCCGGTCTTCCGCGCGGCGCCGAGCCCGACGCGGACTGCGGTCGCGATGAGCGGCGGCGTCGACAGTGCCGTCGCGCTCCTGCGCGCGCTCCCCGACGCGGTGGGGGGCACACTCCGCCTCTGGCTCGACCCGGCCGG
>JAFAIV010000080.1 GCA_019236545.1 Actinomycetota bacterium
CCCTCCTCGAGCAGGAGCTGCTCGCCGTCGACCTTCACGCGCGTGAAGCCCTCCCGCTGCAGCTCCTCGAAGACGTCGCGGTACTCGCCCTTGCGGTCGCGCACGATCGGCCCGTTGACCGTGAACCGCGTCCCCTCGGGGAGCTGAAGGATCTGGTCGACGATCGAGTCGAGGCTCTGGCCGGCGATCGGCTTGCCGCAGATCGGGCAGTGCGGACGGCCGACGCGCGCGTAGAGCAGGCGCAGGTAGTCGTAGATCTCGGTGACCGTGCCGACCGTCGAGCGCGGGTTGCGCGAGGTCGTCTTCTGGTCGATGGAGATCGCCGGGCTGAGGCCGTCGATGTGGTCGACGTCCGGCTTCTCCATCATCTGCAGGAACTGCCGCGCGTACGCGCTGAGCGACTCGACGTAGCGGCGCTGACCCTCGGCGTAGATCGTGTCGAAGGCGAGCGACGACTTCCCGGAGCCGCTCAGGCCGGTGATGCAGATGAGGCGGTTCCGCGGCAGCCGGACGGTGATGTCCTTGAGGTTGTGCTCGCGGGCGCCGTGGACGACGAGCTCGTCGGCTGCCATGTAGGGCCAGTGTATCGCGCGAACGTGTGTTCGGTCTAGTCGCGCGGGACACGGTGCGGGAGCAGGCTCCACCGCGCCGTGTTCCGCTTCGACGGCACGAGGTCGCGCCAGTCCTTCGCGACGAGCCAGCCGCCGAAGCCGCCCGTCGCGGCCTCGCGCAGGTGCAGGCCCCACCACTCGGCGACGACGCCGCCGATGAGGACGCCGAGCACCGCAAAGCCGAGGGCGAACTCGTGGATCCGCAACCCGAGCACGTAGACGCGCGGCCCGAGGCGGTGTCGTTCAAGCCGAAGCACTGCAGCCAGGGTGCCTACGTCCTGTGAGCGCGGTGTGAGAGAACCGTCGCGCGGGGAGACCTGCGCCGTGGGAGGCACCGCCCGCAAGGCCGCGACGGCGACGCTCGTCGCGGGCTCGATCCTCGTCGCCGCGCTCGCGCTGTGGAAGATCCGGCTCGTCCTCGCGCTGCTCTTCCTCGGCTTCGTGATCGCGTCCGCGATGCGCCCGTCGGTGGAGTGGCTGAACCGCCGCGCCGGGATCCCGCGTGCACTCGGCGTCCTCATCCACTACCTCGGCATGCTGCTCGCGATCGGGCTCTTCCTCTGGCTCGTCGTGCCGCACGCGATCACACAGCTCGAGCAGGCGATCGGCAACGTGCCGACGACGACGGCGCAGCTCCACCACCAGGCGGTGCACTCGACCGGGATCAAGCATGAGATCCTCACCGCGGTCGAGAAGCGCCTGAAGCGCCTGCCGTCGGCCGGCAGCCTCCTCCACCCCGCCATCTCCATCACGAAGACGGCGTTCGAGGTGCTCGTCGGGATCTTCTTCATGTTCGCGGTCGGCGCCTACTGGATCTTCGAGCGCGACAACGCGATCGCGCTCGTCCAGTCGCTCGTGCCGCGCCGGCACCGGCGGATCACGCGCGACACCTGGGTCCTGATCGACAAGAAGCTCGGCGCGTTCGTCCGCGGTGAGCTGATCCTCGTGGTCTTCGTGTCGGTGCTGCTCTCGCTCGCGTTCTGGCTCGACCACGAGCCGTACTGGATCCTGCTCGGGCCATTCGCGGGCGTCGTCGAGCTCGTGCCGATCGTCGGGCCGCTCGCGGCCGGGATCCTGGCGATCCTCGTCGGGCTGACGGCGGGCTGGCAGGTCGCGCTCGGCGCGGCGATCGCGGTGCTCGTCCTGCGGCAGCTCGAGGACTACCTGATCGTGCCGAAGGTGATGGGCCACGCGGTCGGGCTCTCGCCGCTCATCGTGCTCGTGTCCGTGACGGCGATCGGGATCCTGCTCGGGGCGGTCTACGTCCTGCTGGCGATCCCGATCACGGCGGTGGTGGCGACGCTCGTGGACGTCGTCGTCCGCGACCGCGACCCGGCCGAGGAGGATCCGCCGGCCGTCATGTTCGGCGGGACGCGCGAGGCGAGCGGGCGCTAGGAGGTCTTCGGCTTGCGCCAGCGGCCGAAGACGAGGCCGCCGAGCGTGAACCCGAGCCCGAAGGTGCCGAAGGCGAACGCGCCGAGCGCCGCGATCTTCCGCGCGGTCGAGAGGCGCTGCCAGCGACCGAGCGCCTCCTGCTCCTCGGTGGTCAGCGCCTCGCCGCGGCGCTGCTTGCGGAGCGCGCCGCCCGCGCGCAGTCCCAGGTACAGGTCGTCGAAGACTTCCGCGGTCTCTTCTGCCATGGCGGGAATCTATAGCCTCGATCGGTCGTGAACGCCCGAATCCTGCACGTCTCCGACCTGCACGCCGGACGCCACGAGTCGCCCGAGGTCGAGCAAGCGCTCGCCGCCTTCGTCGCGGAGCGGCAGCCGGGTCTCGTCATCGCCTCGGGCGACCTCACGCACCGCGGCCGGCGCGACCAGATGGAGCGCACGCACGCGTTCCTGGCGTCGCTCGGGCCACCGGTTCTCGCGGTGCCCGGGAACCACGACATCCCGGCGATCTCGCCGAAGCGGTTCCTCGCCCCGTGGGCGGAGTTCGAGCGCGTCTGGGGCACGTGCGAGCCCGTGCACAGCGGGCCGGAGCTCCACGTCGTCGGCCTGAACTCGGTCCGGCCGTACCGGCATCAGAGCGGCGGGCTCGGCGGCGGCAGGCTGCACGGAGCGGTCGCGCGGCTGCGCGAGGCGCCGGACGGCGCGCTCCGCGTCGTCGTGCTCCACCACCAGCTGATGGCGGCGCCGTGGCGCGCCGCGCGCAAGCGGCCGCTCGCCCAGCGCGGGCGCGTCCTGCGCGCGCTCGCGGACGCGGGCGCGAACCTGATCCTCTCCGGCCACATCCACCAGTCCTCCGTCGGCGAGCGGCGCGAGTTCGAGGTGCTCGGGGAAGGCGACCGCGGCGTCGTGCTCGCGACGGCCCCGGGCTTCGGCCAGCCGCGCCCGAACCGGCTCGGCGAGGCGCGCGGCCTGCACCTGATCGGCCACGACGCGGAGACGGTCGAGGTCGAGACGTTCCTCTGGAGCGGGGGCGCGTTCAGGCTCGACGCGACGCGCCGTTTCAGCCGGGCGTCCTGACGCGCAGCGACGCCGGGCGGACGGCGATCCGGAGCGGCGGCTCCAGCTCGACCGCCTCGCCGTCGATCCCCGCGTGCACCGTCGTGTCGGCGAAAACGGTCAGCTCGCGCACCGTCCACGCGCGTACGGGCGCGGGCAGCGGCGGGAGCACGACGACGCCGAGCTCGCCGCCGTCCAGCGACTCCCGGCCGCCTCCGATCGCGTAGGGATTGTTCGAGACGAGGATCACCGGCGGGTCGTGGTGCTCGTCGCCGCGGTCGTCGACGATCCGCAGCCCGGCTTCACCCGAGCTGCCGCGGAAGACCTCGGACAGCAGCGTCCGCACGCGGCCGTCGCGGTAGCCCTCCTTCCGGATGGCCTCGCCGTAGACGCCGAGCGAGACGTTGTTGAGGAAGAGCCGGCCGTTGACCTCGCCGGTGTCGATACGCCGCTCCGCGCCGCCGGTGAAGGCGTCGAGCGAGGCGACGAGATCGTCGGGGTCGAGGCCGAGGTCGAGCGCGAAGTGGTTCATCGTCCCCGCGGGCACGCAGACGAACGGCAGGTCGTGCTCGAGGGCGACCGCTGCGACCGTCGCGAGCGAGCCGTCCCCGCCCGCGACGCCGAGCACGTCCGTCCCGCTGCGCGCCGCCTCCGCCGCGAGCGCGGCGAGGTCGTCCCCGTCCGCGAGTTCGACCACGTCCAGCCCACGCTCGCGCGCGGCGTCGGCGAGACGAGCCTCCGCGGCCCTGCCGCCGCCCGAAGCCGGGTTGACGAAGAGCGTGCCCGCCGTTGCCGCCTCCGCTAGCGGGGAAGCTGGCGGGAGCCGGGGCCGGTGAGCGGCCGGTGCTGGACGAAGCGGCGGTGCAGGTAGAGCAGCAGCGTCGCGCCGAGCACCGAGAAGACGATCCCGCCCGCGTGGCCGAGGAAGAGGTAGGAGACGACCCCGCCGAGGAACGAGCCGGCGATGCCGAGGCCGATCGTGGCGAGGATCCCCATCGGGTCGGGACCCGGCAGCGCGAGCCGCGCGAGCCCGCCGACGACCAGGCCGAACAGGGCGAGGAAGAGGATGAACCAGAGCACCATCGGGGCCTCCTTATGCCCGAAGCCGTTCGAGCAAACGCATCCGGGCCGCGCCGAACTCCTCGTCCGAGAGCACGCCCGCGTCGTGCAGCTCCTCGAGCAGCTGCAGGTAATGCGCCGGATTGTCGGTCGGGTCGCCCGCCGCGGGAACGGGCTGCTTCGCAGCCGGCTGTGGCTGTCCCGGCAGCGGCGTCATCGCCGCGCCGATCTTGTCCGGGTCGATCCCGGCGCGCGACAGGCGCTCGCGGTACTGCTCGACGCCGACGCCCCGCTGCGGGAAGCGGTACGCCGACGGCCCCCAGAGGGCCCGCTTCTGGACGAGGACGCGGTAGGCGATCACGAGCACGACCGCCGCGAGGAAGCTCGCGATGCCGACCCAGGACGCGTTCGGCCCGATCGCCGCGTAGACGATCCCCCAGCCGATGAGCGAGCCGCCGAGCCCGATCACGACCGTCAGCCAGGCGGGCATCGGGTCGGGCCCGGGGACGGCGAAGCGCGCGAGCGCGCCGGTGACGAACGCGGAGACGAGCAGCGCGACGATCGACCCGGCCATGCGTTACGCGTGCACGTGCTCCCGCACGCGCGGCGGCGCGGACGTCTCGAGCTCGCCGAGCAGCCGCCACGAGATCGCGGCGATCTCCTCGACGGCGCGCGCGAAGGCCTCCTCGTTCGCCCGTGAGGGCTTGCGGTAGCCGCTGATCTTGCGCACGAACTGGAGGGCGGCCGCGCGAGCCTCCTCCTCGCTCGCGGCGGGCGCGACGTTGTAGAGCGTGTGGATCGAGCGGCACATCAGGCCTTGACCTCCTCCTCGAGCGCCTGCAGGTCGCGGCGCAGATCCTTGATCTCGTCGCGCAGCTTCGCCGCGTACTCGAAGCGCAGCTCCTCGGCCGCGACGTACATCTCCTCCTCGAGCGTGACGACGAGCTTCTCGAGCTCCTCGCGCGACATGCCCTCGACCTTCGACGACCCGCGCCGCCGGCGCGCCGGGACGTGCGGCGCCTCGAGCTGCAGCAGCTCGGCGATGTCGGAGACGCCCTTCGCGATCGTCTCCGGGACGATGCCGTGCTCCTCGTTGTACGCGAGCTGGACGGCGCGGCGGCGGTTCGTCTCGTCGACGGCCTCCTTGATGGCCTCGGTCTGCTTGTCGGCATACATGAGGACGCGGCCGTTGACGTTGCGGGCGGCGCGGCCGATCGTCTGGATCAGGCTCGTCCGGCCGCGGAGGAAGCCCTCCTTGTCCGCGTCGAGGATCGCGACGAGCGACACCTCCGGCAGGTCGAGGCCCTCGCGCAGGAGGTTGACGCCGACGAGCACGTCGTACTCGCCGAGCCGTAGCTCGCGGACGATCTGGATCCGCTCGAGCGTGTCGATCTCCGAGTGGAGGTAGCGGGCCTTGACGCCGCTCTCGAGCAGGTAGTCCGTCAGATCCTCGGCCATCTTCTTCGTCAGCGTCGTGACGAGGACACGCTCCCCGGCCGCCTCCCGCTGCCGGATCTCGCCGAGCAGGTCGTCGATCTGGTTCTTCGTCGGGCGGAGCTCGACCTCGGGGTCGACGATCCCGGTCGGGCGGATCAGCTGCTCGGCGACACGGGTCGAGTGGCGCAGCTCGAACGGCCCGGGCGTCGCCGAGACGAAGACGAGCTGCGGCACCTTCGCGAGGAACTCGTCGAAGCGGAGCGGCCGGTTGTCGAGGGCCGACGGGAGACGGAAGCCGAAGTCGACGAGCGTCTGCTTGCGCGAGCGGTCGCCCTCGTACATGCCGCCGATCTGCGGCACGGTCTGGTGCGACTCGTCGACGAAGACGACGAAGTCGGACGGGAAGTAGTCGAGCAGCGTGTGCGGCGCCGAGCCCTGCGGGCGGCCGTCGAGGATGCGCGAGTAGTTCTCGATCCCGTTGCAGAAGCCGAGCTCCTGCATCATCTCCATGTCGTACTCGGTGCGCTGCCGGATCCGGTGCGCCTCGAGCATCTTCCCCTCGGCCTCGAACTTCGCGACCTGCTCCTCGAGCTCCTCGCGGATCTCGACGAGCGCGCGCTCGATCGTCGGCTT
>JAFAIV010000239.1 GCA_019236545.1 Actinomycetota bacterium
AGACGATCGCGACCTGGTTCAGCGTCGCGGCCAGCAGCTCGGCGAGCACACCCGGCTCCGAGGCGGTCACGGAGAAGAATGCGAAGAAGCGCGGGCTCTGCCAGTTCGTGAGCGCCGGGACGATGAGCTCGTCGAGGTCGCGCAGGATGTCCGCGAACGGCTCCGCCTGCTCCGGCGCCGATGCCGGCAGCCGCGCGGACAGCTCGCCCGGCGTCACCTGCGCGAGCACCGGCAGCTCGTCCACCCGCTCGAGGTAGCGCGCCGCCCACTCGAGCGCCGCCGCACCATCCTCACGGAAGTCCATCAGGGCCGCTTCTTCCGCAGCTTCTCGACCTGCTTCCACGTCCGCGTGTTCAGGACGTCGTCCTTCGTCAGCCAGCCACGCCGCGCCTGCGCAACCGCCAGCTCGACGTAGCTCTGCGCGCGCAGCTGGTGGCCGTCCGAGGTGAGAACGAGCTTCAGCCCCGCCTCCTTCGCGGCGCGCGCGTGGACGTCGCGGAGGTCGAGCCGGTCCGGCTGGCCGTTGATCTCGAGGAACGTCCCGCTGGCGAGCGCGGCCTCGATCACGCGCTCCACGTCGACGTCGCGCGGCGGCCGCTTGCCGATCCGCCGGCCGGTCAGGTGGCCGATGCAATCGACGTACGGATTCTGCATCGCCTCGAGCACGCGCTCGGTCGGCCGGTTGTCCGGCGCCTGGTGCACGGACGCGACCACCCAGTCGAGCAGCGCGAGGTCCTCGTCGGCGACATCCACCTCGCCGCTCGCGCGGATGTTCGCCTCGACCCCGCTGAGGATCCGGAGCTTCGGGAAGCGCTCGCGGACGCGCTCGATCTCCTCCAGCTGCGCGTGTAAGCGCCCTTCGCGCAGGTAATGAGAGTGGTCGGTGATCGCGTAGTACTCGTAGCCTCGCTCCGCGGCCGCCTGAACCATCTCCTCGAGGGTGTTCTTGCCGTCCGCCGACCAATGCGTGTGCGTGTGCAGGTCGCCGCGTACGTCGCCGAGCTCGACGAGCGCCGGCAGCTCGCCCCGCCGCGCCGCCTCCAGCTCACCGGCGTTCTCGCGCAGCTCCGGCGGCACCGGCTGGTAGCCGAGGAACTCGTACACCGCGTCCTCGTCGGCGCTCTGGAAGACCTCGCCGGTCTCCACGGTCGTCACGCCGTATTCGGAGATCGAGAGCCCGCGGCGGACGGCGTCCTCGCGCATCGCGACGTTGTGGTCCTTCGAGCCGGTGAAGTGCTGCAGCAGGTTCCCGAACGACTCGGGCGGGACGACGCGGAGGTCGAAACGGAGGCCGTCGTTCGAGACGACGGTCGCCTTCGTGTCGCCGTGCGCGGCGACGTCGACGACCCACTTCAGCTGCGTGAAGTACGTCGTCAGCTCGGCCGGGTCGGAGGCCGTGGCGATGATGTCGAGGTCGCGGAAGGTCTCCTTGCGCCGCCGCACCGAGCCCGCCTCCGAGACCGCGACCGCCGCCGGGTGATCGCGCAGCGTCGCCACGACCGCCTGCACTGCGGGCAGCCCCTCGCCGAGCAGCCGCCGGTCGCCGGCGTCGACGTTCTGCGCCTGGAACGCGAGCGCCTTCAGGATCTTCTCCTCGCTCTTCGCGCCGAGGCCCGTCAGCCCGCGCAGCCGCTGCCCCTCCGCGGCCGCCTTCAGCTCGTCGAGCGTCGTCACGTCGAGCTCGCGCCAGATCCGCGCCGCGGTCTTCGGGCCGAGCCCGGGGAGGCGCATGAAGAGGACGACCTCGGGCGGGACGCCGGCCTTCTTCTTCGTCAGCGCCTCGATCTCGCCCTTCTCGACGATCTGGACGATCTTCTCCTCGATCGTCTTCCCGATCCCGGAGAGCTCCTTCGCCTTCCCGTCGAGCGCGAGCTGCGCGATCGAGCCGGACGTCTCGCGCATCCGCGTCGCGGCGCGCCGGTACGCGATCACGCGGAACGTGTCGGCGCCCTCCAGCTCCATCAGATCGGCCAGAAGGTCGAACTGGTCCGCGACCTCGGTATTGCGCGGCAGCCCCACCATTCGGCGATCATAGGTGCGGGCAGGCGCCCTATTAAGCCGCAGTTACACGTTGGTTCAGCCTTGGTCCGATGCGAAATCGCCCAGATACGCTCGGGATCGTGAAGGGGGTGGCCGTCACTCTCGCCGTCGGCGCGTCCACGGCCGTCGCGTTCCTGGGCCTGGGCTGGGCCGTGCAGGCTGCCGGGCTCCCGGCGGCGTCGCACTCGTCGCGCGTCGGCGCGAACGTCGCCGGCCTGCTGCTGCGCAGCCGCCTCAGCGCAAGCACGCTGACGATCGAGGGGAAGACGCAGTCGGCGCTCTGCCTCCACCACTGGTTCCTGCGCGCGGACCGGAGGATCGGCCGCGGCTCGCTGATCACGTTCGCCGGCAGCGGGCGCTGGCTCGACAACGGCGGTCCGATCCGCTTCGAGGCGGGCGCGCAGAAGCCCGACTTCCTGCCGCGCCTCGGCTTCTACCTCGCCGGCTGCACCTCGGATCTCGGGAAGCGCATCGCCTATGCCGCCCAGCTGAACGCGATCACGCTCCGCCAGGCCACCGTCGGCGGCAAGCCGGCGCTCGAGCTCCGGCTCGGCCGCGTTCGCGACTGGGTGACCCGGAAGAAGGGGCTCGTGGACAAGGTGAGCATCTGGGTCGACCCGGCGACGTACGAGCCGCTGGCGGTCTGGGCGAAGGTCGGCAAGCACTCCGGGTACGCACGCGTCCACCTCGTGCGGGCGACGCCCGCGCTCGTGCACCGGCTGCTCGTGCCCGTGACGAGGCTCGTGCGATGACGATCGAGCTCGAGAGGGAGACCGCCGCCGAGCTCCGCGCCGCGGCCCCGGTCGTCCACGTCCCGGAGATCGCCGCGCCGCTCGACCGCGTCCGGCCGTGGCTCTGGCTCGTCGGCTGGTGGGCGCTCGGCCGCGTCGTGACGATCGCCACCGCGATGGCCGTCAAGCCCAGCATCTGGACGCTCTCGCTGTGGGACGGCAAGTGGTATCGCATGGTGGCGCGCTTCGGGTACCTGCTCGTCCCGAGCCGCCAGAGCGACCCCGCCTTCTTCCCGCTCTACCCGATCGTCCTGCGCGGGGCGAACACGATCGGGATCCCGTACGAATTCGCCGGCCCGCTGATCTCGAACCTCGCGCTCGTCGGCACGCTCGCGGTCTTCTACCTCCTGACGCGCGACCTGAAGGGCGAGGACTTCGCCCGCCGGGCGACGATCTACGTCGCGATCTTCCCGTTCGGCTACGTCTTCTCGATGACGTACCCGGAGAGCCTCGTGCTCGGCCTCATCGCCGGCTCGGCGCTCGCCGCGAGGCGCGGCCGCTGGTGGGTCGCCGGCCTCCTCGCCGCCGCCGCGGCGCTCGCGCGGCCGGAGGGCCTGTTCGTCGCACTGCCGCTGCTCGGGATCGCGTGGGGACGGCGGCGGTCGCTCGACCCTCAGGCGCGCGGCGCGGCGCTCGGTGCGATCCTCGCTCCCGCGGCAGCGCTGCTCGCCTACCCGGCCTACCTGAAGAACGTGATCCACGACCCGCACGCGTGGCAGCAGGCGCAACAGGGCTGGGGCCGGCACTTCCACGCTCTCGGCATCGTCAAGGCGATCGAGCACCTCCCGAACGCGATCGCGTACGACCACTGGCTGGTCCGAGACGTCGTCGCGGTCGTCCTCTACCTCGCTCTGCTGGCAGTCGCCGCGCGCGCGGGGCTGCCGCGGATGTGGATCCTCGCCGGCGTGGTCGTCGTGATCCTCCCGCCCTTCTCCGGCGCGTTCGATTCGATCAGCCGCTTCGGCCTGCTCGTCCCGGCCGTCTTCTGGGGCCTCGCCGTCCTCGGCCGCGACAAGCGCGTCGACTGGGGCATCCGCGTGCTCTCGGTCGGCCTGCTGATCGGCGCGGTCGCCACCCTCCCCTACGTCTTCCCGTGATGCCCGACTCGATCGTCTGCCTGCCGACGTACAACGAGCGCGAGAACCTCGAGCGGATGGTCCGCGCGCTCGTGCCGCTCGGCGTGCACGTGCTCGTGATCGACGACAACTCGCCGGACGGCACCGGCGAGATCGCCGACCGGCTCGCGGCCGAGCTCCCCGAGGTCTCCGTGCTCCACCGGCCGAAGAAGGAGGGCCTTGGCCCCGCGTACCTCGCCGGCTTCCGCGAGGCGCTCGCGATGGGGGCGGAGTACGTCCTCGAGATGGACTGCGACTTCTCGCACGACCCGGCCGACGTGCCGCGCCTGATCGACGCCTGCGAGAGCGGCGCCGACGTCGCGCTCGGGTCGCGCTACGTCGACGGCGGCGGCACCGAGGACTGGGGCCGCGGCCGGCGGATCGTCTCCGCGGGCGGCTCGCTCTACGCTCGGGCGATCCTCTCCGTCTCGATCCGCGACCTCACCGGCGGCTTCAAGTGCTTCCGCCGCCGCGTGCTCGAGACGATCGACCTCGACCGCGTCCACTCGAAGGGCTACGCCTTCCAGATCGAGATGACGTACCGCGCGATGCGCGCCGGGTTCACGGTCGTCGAGGTGCCGATCACGTTCACCGACCGGACGCACGGCCACTCCAAGATGAGCCGCGCGATCTTCCTCGAGGCGGTCGCGCGGGTGCCGGCGCTGCGGCTGGCCGCGCTCAGCGGCCGGATTGCGACAGCGCCGCGTAGAGCTGAACCATCGCTGCCTGATCGAGTAGGCGCGGGGTCGGGCCGGAGCTGAAGAGGCCCGTCGCCGGGTCGCGCGCTGCGGCCCATTCGGCGTCGCCGTACGCCTGCGCCGCCGCGACGTAGCCGGAGCGCCCGTCCACGTGCGCGAGCTCGAGCAGGCGGCGGAAGAAGATCGCCGCGAACTCGGGCGGCTCGGCGCTCCAGCGGGTCGCGAAGGCCGCGAGCGTCCCGTCGGCGATCGCCTCCGCCCGCGCGAGCGCCGCGCGCGAGCCGGTCGTCTCGTAGAGCATCAGGTAGGCGCCGAGCGCGCTGCCCTGGTTGTAGCTCCACTGCGTCGCGTCGAGCGAGCCGTCGCCGGCGAGGTGGTCGGAGAAGAGCCCGTTCGGGGCGAGCATGCAGGCGTCGAGCCAGCCGAGCATCCGTTGCGACCAGTAGAGGAGGACCGGCCGGTGCGTGAGCTGGTAGAGGCGGAGGCCGAGCAGGGCTCCGGTCGCGGTCGAGACGGTGCCGCGGTCGAGGTTGTCCTGCGCCGTCGTCCAGCGCACGCCCCCGGAACACGTGTCGCTCGTCTGCGCGTCCCACGCGCGGGCGACGGCGCCGAAGACGAGCATCGCCTTCCGGACGACGTCGGCGCTCGGCTCGATCGCGTTCCAGTCGAGCAGATCGAGCCCGATCCACTCGTTGTCGTCCCAGAAGACCGGCCCGCCCGGGCCGGCGACGTAGACGGCCCCGGCGCGGTAGCCGCGGTCGAGGAGCGCGAGCCGCTGGGACGCGGCGGCGACCTGCCGCAGCGAGAGCGTCGCGGCGACGGCCTGCGAGAGCGGCCACGCCGGCGTCCCGACCGGTCCGCCCACCTCCTCGCGGTACTGGCCGCTCACCGGGTCGAAGTACGCCTGCTGCATGGCCGCGTATGCGTTCGTCGCCCGGTCGAGGTCCACGCCGGCGGCCGCCGCGGGCACGAGGACGAGCCCGCCGACGAGCAGCGTGAGGACGGTGAGCCGCAGTCGCACCGCCGCCGGGAAGTTACTCCGAAGTAGGCTGATTTCAAGATGCGCGAGCTCGATTCGCAGAGCTGGGAGCGGGAGGTGCTGGCAGCGGAGGGGCCGGTAGTCGTCGACTTCTGGGCGCCGTGGTGCCGGCCGTGCAAGGCGATCCGCCCGATCCTCGAGCAGCTCGAGCAGGAGCACAGCGGCGTCGCGTTCGTCGGGCTCGACATCGACCAGGCGCCCGAGCTCGCCGCGCGCTACGAGGTGCTGTCGATCCCGACCGTGACGCTGTTCGAGGGCGGCGAGCCGCGGCGGACGGTCGTCGGCGCCCGCCCGCGCGGGCACTTCGAGGAGGCGTTCGACGAGTGGCTCAGCGCCGGAAGTGGTCCCAGCCGCGCAGCTCCGCCGGACGTCCGTCCAGCGTGAGGGCGACGCCCTCGCCCTCCTCGACGCGGCCGATCACCGCGAAGCCGAGCGCGTCGGGCGTCGTCGCCAGCAGCTCGTAGTCCTCGCCGAAGCCCAGGTCGTCGACCGTCGCGCCGGACGCGAGCGGGACGCGGTCGAGGTCGATCGCGATCCGGACGCCGGAGCGGCGGGCGATGTGCGCGGCGTCGGCGGCGAGGCCGTCGGAGACGTCGAGCATCGCGGTCGCGACCGGTGCGAGACGCCGGCCCTCGTCGAGGCGGATCGGTGGGCGGACGAGCCGGCCCTCGCGCCAGGCGGCTCCCGACGAGCCGAGCGGGCCGCTGACGACGACGAGGTCGCCCGGTCGCGCGCCCGCGCGTCCTGGGACGCGCTCGGCGCGCCCGAGGGCCGTGACGCTGAGGAGGACGCGGTCTGCGCGCGTGGTGTCGCCGCCCCGCACCGCGACGCCGGGCTCGTTCAGGCCCTCGTAGAGCTCGACCACGTCCTCGACCCGCGCGTCCCCCGGCAGGCCGAGCGAGACGACGAGCGCCAGCGGCTCGGCGCCCGACGCGGCGAGGTCGCTGAGGTTGACCGCCGCCGCGCGGAAGCCGAGGTCGCGCCACGAGAGCAGGTCGAAGCGGAAGTGGACGTCCTCGACGAGCGCGTCCTGGGTGACGACGACGCCGCCGACCTCGGCAGCGTCGTGCTCGATGCCGACGGCGAGGCCGCGCCGCTCCAGCTCCGCGAGCAGCCCGAACTCCCCGAGCTCGTCCAGCCGCGTCACAGCTCCGAGATGCGCGCGCGCCCGTCGAGCGTTGCCGGGTCGAGCGCGTAGAGCGCGTCGTAGAGGCGGGCGTGGAACGTCCCCGGCCCGCCGGCTCCCTCGGCCGCGTCCTCCGCGGCGATCCCGAACGCGGCGAGCGCCTCGGCGGCCGCCTCGAGCGGGTCGTCCGGCTTCGCCGCCAGGAAGCAGCCCGTCATCGCGGTGGACATGCAGCCCGTCCCGGTGATCGTCGCGAGGAGTGGGTGGCCGTTCGCCACAGCGAGCACGCGCTCGCCGTCCGAGACGTGGTCGACCGGCCCGGTGACCGAGGCGACGACGCCGAGCGTCCGCGCCGCCTGCCGCGCGAGCTCCGCCGGCTCGAGGACGCTGCTGATCGACTCGACGCCGCGCACCTCCGCGTCCGCGCCGACGAGCGTCGCGACCTCCCCGGCGTTGCCGCGCACGACGGTGACGTCCGCGAGCGAGAGGATCCGCCGCGCCGTGTCCGTGCGGTAGCGCGTCGCGCCGGCGCCGACCGGGTCGAGGACGATCGGGATCCCTCTGGCGGTCGCGGCGCCGCCCGCGAGCAGCATCGCCTCGACCCAGTGCTCCGAGAGCGTGCCGATGTTGAGGACGAGCGACGAGGCGAGGCCGACCATCTCCTCGACCTCCTCGCCCGCGTGCGCCATCACCGGCAGCGCGCCGAGCGCGAGCGTGGCGTTGGCCGTCTCGTTCATGACGACGTAGTTCGTGATCTGGTGGACGAGCGGCTTGCGGTCGCGGATGCCCCGCAGCGTCGTCCCCGGTGAGATGCTCATCGTTGTCGTACCCCCAGTACGTCGACCGGCCCGTCGCCGGCTCCGATTTCCGTCAGTCCCTGCCGCACCGCCCGCGACGCCGCCTCCGCGGCGCCGCGTGCGGCCTCCAACAGCGGCTCGCCGCGAGCGAGCAGCGCCGCCAGCGTCGCCGAGTGTGTGCAGCCGGCCCCGTGCGTCGCGGCGACGTCGAGCCGCTCGACGGGGATCTCGTAGTGCTCGCGCCCGTCGAAGAGGTGGTCGACCGCGTCCTCGCCGTGCCCGCCGGTGACGAGCGCCGCGGGGGCGCCCAGCTCTACGAGCGCCTCCGCGAGCTCGCGCCGCGAGGCGTCCCGGCCGACGAGGGCCCGGGACTCCATGAGGTTCGGCGTGACCACGGCGGCGAGCGGGAACAGGAGCGCCACGAGCGCCTCGACCGCGTCGTCCTTCAGCAGCTTCGCGCCCGAGCTGGCGACCATCACAGGGTCGACGACGAGCGGCACCGGATGCTCCTCGAGGAAGCCGGCCACCGTCTCGATCACGCCGCGCGAGAAGAGCATCCCGGTCTTGACCGCGTCCGCGCCGATGTCGTCGAACACCGCGACGAGCTGCGCGAGGACGAACTCCGGCGGCACCTCGTGGACGGCGGCGACGCCGACGGTGCTC
>JAFAIV010000371.1 GCA_019236545.1 Actinomycetota bacterium
ACGAGCTCGTCGTAGAGCGCGTCGTACGCCGCGTCGTCCATGACCGGGTCGTCGTCGACGTGGTATGCGATCAGCGCGCGGTGGAGCAGGTCGCGCAGCTCGGCCGCGCGCTTCGCCGGGTCAGAGGACGGCAAGGAGCTCCTCCGCGGAGTCGACGATCGCGTCCGGCTCCTCGGCCTCGAGCCGAGAGCGGTCGTGGATGCGGCCCCACGTGACGGCGACCGCGAACATCCCGGCGGCCTTCGCCGCGCGCATGTCGAACGGCGAATCGCCGACGTAGGCGCAGTCGGCCGGGTCGGCGCCCATGCGCTCGGCGCCGAGCAGGAGCGGCTCTGGGTTCGGCTTGTGCAGCTCCGTCTCGTCGCCGCCGACGACCGCCTCGAAGAGGTGGGCGATGGGGACGGTCTCGAACGCGAGGTCGACGGTCGCGCGGCGCTTCGCGCTGACGATGCCGAGCCGCCGCCCCTCCTCCCGGAGACGGACGAGCACGTCCTCCATCCCGGCGCACGCCTCGAGCTCGTCGTGCAGCGGCTCGTTGTGGGCGCGGTAGACACGCACGAGCTCGTCCACGTGCTCGGGCGCGAAGACCCGCATCTGCGCCTCGAGGCCCGGGCCGCCGACCGCCTGCAGCAGCTCGGCGTCGGAGTACTCGCGGCCGAGCACCTCCCGGGTCGCGTGCCGCATGGACGCGAGGATGATCGCGCCGGAGTCGACGACCGTGCCGTCGAAATCGAAGAGAACGACCGGAAACCGCACCGTCCTCGATCCTAACTAGGGCTGGAAACGTCGCCGGCCAAGCCGGCGACGTCCGGCCGGAAACACCGCGTGGGCGCCTCCGGCGGCCACGCTAGGCTCCTCGCGGTGCCTGCGGTCGCCGATTTCCGCTACCTCGTCGTCCCGCACACGCACTGGGACCGGGAGTGGTACCTCCCGTTCGAGCAGTTCCGGCTGCGGCTCGCGGCGGTCGTGGACGAGGTGCTGGAGACGCTGGAGCGCGACCCGGCGTTCACGTCCTTCACGCTCGACGGCCAGGCGATCGTCCTCGAGGACTACCTCGACGCGCGGCCCGAGAACGAGAGCCGCCTGCGCGCGCTCCTGCAGGCGCGCGCGCTCGAGGTCGGGCCGTCGTACGTCCTTCCGGACGAGATCCTCGTCGGCGGCGAGTCGCTCGTGCGGAACCTCCTGCTCGGCCGGCGCGTCTGCCGCAGGTTCGGCGTCGAGCCGAGCGCGATCGGCTACGAGCCGGACTCGTTTGGGCACCCGGCGCAGCTGCCGCAGATCCTCGCCGGCTTCGGGCTGCGGACGCTGCTCTTCTCTCGCGGCATGGGCGACGAGCTGGACGAGCTCGGGGTCGTCTTCCGCTGGCGCGCCGGCGGCGCGGAGGTCGTCGCGTGCCAGATGCTCCCGCACTACGACAACTTCGCGCGACTCGGCTGGTACCACGACGCGCCCGAGCGGGTCGAGGGGATCGTCACGCGCTTCGGCGAAGGCCTGAAGCGGGCCGGCGTCGACACCGTCCTGCTCGCGAACGGCTCCGACCACCTGCCGATCGAGCCGCGGCTGCCGACGGTCTGCCGTGAGCTGTCGGCGCGCTTCGGGACGGAGTTCCGGATCGGCCGCTACGACGACTTCCAACCGGCCGCCGACGGCCTGCCCGAGCACGAGGGCGAGCTCGTCGGGTCGCGGCTCCAGAACCTCCTGCGCGGCGTCAACTCGGCGCGGATGTACCTCAAGCAGGCGAACGAGCGGGCAGAGCGGCGGCTTCTCTCGGTCGAGACGGCCGCGGCGCTCCGGACGCTGCGGGGCGAGGACCCGTACCCCGACGAGGACCTCCGGCTCGCCTGGCGCGACCTGCTCCGGAACCACCCGCACGACTCGATCTGCGGCTGCTCGGTGGACGAGGTCCACCGCGACATGCTCGTCCGCTGGGAGCAGCTCCACCGCGGCCTGGACATCCTCGAGCGGCGCGCGCTCGGCGTCGGCGGCACGCTCGTCAACACGCTGCCATACCGCCGCGCGCGAGTCGTCGACGGCGCCGTCGTCGAGCTCGAAGGCTTCTCGGGCGGGCGCCCTGAGCCCACGGCGCGCGAGCCTTCGCTCTCGCTCGACCGGCTCGAGCGGCTGATCCACTTCGAGGACGAGCCCGATGTCGGCGACCTCTACACGTTCTGCCCGGGCGGCGCGGTGCGCACGGCCGAGCTCGTCGAGTCGCGGCGGGAGGGGGACGCGCTCGTGCTGCGGCACGTCCTCCCCGCCGTCTGGATCGAGACGACGGCACGGGCGGTGCTCGACCGAATCGAGCTGACCTGCGTCGTCGAGAACGCCGCGGAGGACCACCGGCTGCGGCTCTTCCTCCCGTTCCCCGCGGCGGACGACACGGTGCGCGCCGAGAGCCAGTTCGCGGTCGTCCGTCGGCCGCTGCAGCCACCGGCGCCGCGCGTCGAGTGGGTCGAGCCGCCGGTGCCGACGGCCCACATGCTCGGCTCGCTCGCGCTCGGCGACCTCGTGCTCCTGACGAAGGGCCTGCCGGAGTACGAGGCCTCGACGCAGGGACTGCGGCTCACGCTGCTGCGCTGCGTCGGGACGATCTCGCGGCCTGCCGGGATGCCGACACGCCCGCTCGCCGCCGGCCCGGAGATCCCGACGCCGGAGGGCCAGTGCCTCGGCAAGCACGTCTTCGAGCTCGCGCTCCGCTTCGACGGCGGCTCGCTCTCGAACGCATCCCTCGTCCGCGCGGGACAGGACTACCGCACGGACTTCCTCGTCGGCGACACGTTCGAGCCGCCGCTCCGCCTCGGCGGCGACATCGTCTTCTCCTGCCTGAAAGGGGCGGAGAACGCGCGCGGCATCGTCCTGCGCGTCTTCAACCCGAACGAGCGGCCCGAGCAGCTCGAGCTGGACGCCGCGGCACGGCGGATCCGGATGGACGAGGAGGCCGACGTGGACGGCGGCCTCGAGCTCGCGCCGGGCGAGATCGCGACGCTACTCGTAGGCGACTGAGACGAGGTAGAGCGCCCACGGCGGGGCCGTCGCGCCCGCGTCGGCCCGCGGGCGGCCGTCGAGGAGCGGGGCGATCTCCTCGGGCTGGAGCTCGAGCATCGTCCCGACGAGGCTCCGCACCATGTGGCGCAGGTAGCTGTCTGCGGTGATCTCGAAGTCGAGGTGGTCGCCGCGGCGGATC
>JAFAIV010000406.1 GCA_019236545.1 Actinomycetota bacterium
ATGCTCTGGGCGCACTTCAGCGAGAGCGAGATCTTCCGGATCGACCACTACCTCGGCAAGGAGACCGTCCAGAACATGCTCGCCCTTCGCTTCGCGAACGGGATCTTCGAGCCGATCTGGAACCGCCAGTTCATCGACCACGTCCAGATCACGGTCGCCGAGTCGATCGGGATCGAGGGCCGCGCCGGCTACTACGAGAACGCGGGCGCCGTGCGCGACATCTTCCAGAACCACCTGCTGCAGCTGCTCGCGTTGACGGCGATGGAGCCGCCGATCGACTTCACGGCCGAGTCCGTCCGGAACGAGAAGGTGAAGGTGCTGCGCGCACTGCACACGCCGGGCCCGAAGTCGGTCGTGCGCGGCCAGTACGGGCGCGGCTTCATCGAGGGCGAGGAGGTCGTCGCCTACCGCGAGGAGGACGGCGTCGCCGCGGACTCGATGACGGAGACGTTCGTCGCGGCGAAGCTCTTCGTCGACAACTGGCGCTGGGCGGACACGCCGTTCTACGTCCGCATGGGGAAGCGCCTCGCGCGGCGTGAGACGACGATCGCGATCCAGTTCAAGCGCGCGCCGCACCCGCCGTTCGAGGAGTCGGCCGGCGAGCTGCGCCCGAACGTCCTCCTCGTCCACGTACAGCCGGACGAGGGCGTGTCGCTCGCGATCGGCGCGAAGGTGCCGGGCCAGGGGATGACGATCCGCACCGTCCACATGGACTTCCTCTACGGCGGCGCGTTCCGCACCGGGATGCCCGAGGCGTACGAGCGCCTGATCCTCGACACGATGCTCGGCGACTCGACGCTCTTCACGCGCTCGGACGAGGTCGACGAGCAGTGGCTCCTCGTCGACTCGATCGTCGCGGCGTGGCAGCGCGACCGGCCCGGGTTCCCGAACTACCCCGCGGGCTCGTGGGGGCCGCCGAGCTCGGACGACCTCCTGCACCGGGACGGCCGCTCGTGGCGTCGGCACTGACCTGGCAAGGGGAGGACGTCCGGCTCTCGGACGTCGACAAGGCCTTGGCGCGGATGCGGTCGGAGGCGGCGGCGGACTCGCCGAGCATGCGCACGTCGGTGATGACGCACATCGCGTGGGTGCCGCCCGCGTGGATCACGCCCGCGAAGTCGGCGCTCGAGGGGATGCTGGAGCGCCACCCGTCCCGGACGATCCTCCTCGTCCCGGAGCCCGATGCGGGCGACAGCCGCATCGACGCGACGGCCTCGGTCGAGCGGTACGAGGTGCCGGGCGCCGACCGGGGCGTCGTCACCGAGGTGATCGAGCTGGAGCTGCGCGGCTCGCGCGCGAAGGCGCCGGCGAGCGTCGTCGCGCCGCTGCTCATCTCCGACCTGCCGGTGTTCCTGCGCTGGCGCGGCGAGCCGACGTGGGGCGCGCAGGAGCTCGACCAGCTCGTCGGGATCGTCGACCGGCTGATCGTGGACTCGACGGAGTGGGACGACGTCCCGTACCCGTACCGGCACCTGGCGGCGCTGTTCCCGCGCGCCGCGTGCTCGGACATCGCCTGGGCGCGCACGTCGCGCTGGCGGTCGCTGCTCGCGTCGCTCTGGCCGGACGTGGCCGACGTGGGGACGATCCGCGTCCACGGCACCGCCGCGCAGGCTTGGCTCCTCCTCGGCTGGCTGCGCTCGCGCCTCGGCCGCGACGACATCGAGCTCGAGCACGTCCCGGAGGAGAAGCTGACGGGCATCGACCTCGACGGCGAGCCGGCGCCGTTCCCGCCGGGCGACCCGCCGCTCCCGAGCGACGTGCTCTCGGACGAGCTCGAGCGCTACACGCCCGACCCGATCTACGAGTCGGCCGTGCTCGCGATCGCCGAGAGGTGAGCCTGGAGGCCGGCGCCGAAGCCGGTCGGGGTGCCGTCGTAGCCGGAGATCAGCGCCGGACCGCTCTTGCAGTCCCACGTGTCCCACGTCCAGCCGAGGTAGGAGACGCCCGCGGCGTCCGCCCACGGCATGTACGTGTCGACGAAGGAGTGACCGCAGTCGTTCTCGCCGAGCTCGCCGGTGACGACGGGCACCTTCTTGGCGACGGCGCCGACGGTCGTGTCCCAGCACGCCTGTGTGGAGCAGGTGTTGAAGTTGTAGAGGTGGAACGAAGCGACGAGCTGGTGGAGCGGATCCTTCGGCTCCCAGCGCAGCCATCCCGAGAGGTCGTTCGCCCAGGCGAGCCCGCCGAGCATGAGCGGCTGGCGCGCGCCGGCAGCGCGGACCGCGGTGACGAGCCGCTGCATCCCGACCCACGGGCCGCAGCCGTCGCGCCAGCACTTCCACGAGACGTCATGCGGCTCGTTGTAGAGGTCGAAGACGACGTTGCGGTCGGCCCTGAACGCGCGGGCGACGGACGTCCAGAACGCGACGGCGTGGTCGCCGTCCGGCATCTCCTGCTGGCCGGTCGCCTTCGCCGTCCCGGGCGCGTTCCAGTGCAGATCGAGGATCACGGTCATCCCGCCGGCGTGCAGGCGCTGCACGAAGCCCGCGACGAACGCGCGGTACGGGGCGCCGCCGTACTTCGGGGAGACGCCGTTGATCCCGAGCCAGCAGTCCTCGTTGAGCGGGACGCGAACGGCGTTCGCGTGCCACGCCGCGATCGCGGCGATCGAGGCGGCGTCGCTCGGCCCGTCCATGAAGCCCCAGCCCTGGACGCACGCGTACTCGGCGCCGGAGCGGTCGACGCCCAGCAGGCGGACGGTCTTCCCGCTGCCGTCGACGAGACGGTTTCCCTGCACGTGGACGTCGGCCGCCGCGGGGGCGGCCAGGGCGAGGGCGGCGATCAGGACGGCGGCGGCTCGCACAGGACCTCGAGGACGGCCTCGTGGAGGAGGC
>JAFAIV010000012.1 GCA_019236545.1 Actinomycetota bacterium
TGGCAGATGTGGAACGACGCCGAGAACGACCCGGCCAAGCCCGATGCGGCGTGCGTCTGGCTCTGGGCGCGGTCATCGGCGCTCTGCGACGCGCCCGCGATGCTCGGCAAGTCCTTCGACGCGTCGGTGACCGAGGGCCAGATCGCGCTCCGGCCCGGCGTCGTCTGCACCGTCCCCGGCGGCGGGACGATCAGCGTCGATGGGCTGCGCTCGCTCCAGCAGCTGACCGGCGACCGCGACGCAGCGATGAGCGCGCTCTTCGAGCGGGCCGTCGAGAGCGCCGCCGCCCCGGTGAGCACTGCGTCGGTGCTCGCGGCGGAGCGCGTGGTCGTCGCGTCCTCGTTCCACGGCAGCTTCGCGGCGTACACGGCCGCGCTGCGGCAGGCGCACGCGAACGTCGACCTCGCGCGCGCGATCCTCGGCGACGAACTGCGCCGCGCGAAGCTCGAGGCGGGCCTGCGCGCGCCCGCGGCCTCGGACGCCGACGTCCAGTCCTTCTACGCCTCGTACCCCGAGCTCCAGGTGCGCCTCGTCGCGGCGTCGCCCGCGCCGGCGTGGCTCGGCGGCAGGCCGCGCGGGCTCGCGCTCTCGGAGGTCGCGCCGGGGAGCCTGTTCACGCTGCCCGCCGGCCGGAAGGCGACGATCGCCACGCTCGAGGGCTCGTACAGCGTCAAGCCGCTCGGAGACGCGCTGCCGCTCGGCTCGCTGCCCCTCGAGAGCGTCCGCCGCCCGATCGAGGACGCGCTGCACGACTTCGCGCTCGGCCAGGCGTTCGAGTCCTGGACGATCGCCCGCCAGCACGGCGCCCTGAACCAGACGACCTGCCTCCGCGACGAGCTCCCGCAGCCCGCCGCCGTCGACCTCGCCGAGTACCTCCCGTTCCTCCGCATCGGCTGATCAGAGCTCGCGGAGCTCACGCTCCGCTCGCGGGGATTCGGTACTGCGCGCGGCCGAGAGCGCGGTCTCGGCCGCGCTTCGTGCTGTTCTCTTTGAGGGGACGCTTGTTCGGGCTGGGTGCCGTCGCGTCCGCGCATGCTTTGCGTGCGCGGACGCTGGTTCGGCGTCGTCGTAGCGTCGCCTGCGGCTTCCGCTACGCCGCCGCCTGGGCGGGGTTGTGATTTCAGCCGGAGACGAAGCCAGGCGTAGCCAGCTTCGGCGGAGGCCGATCCCGCTCCCGTAGACGCCCGCGAAGCGGGCCTCAGCGGGCGGGCGAAGGACCACTGCACGGAGCACCCGGGAGACCGCGCTCTCCCGGGTGCGGAGTTCCGTCTCCGAGCTCGGGTCGAAGGCGTAGCCTTCGGCCCGTGCTCGAGAAGCTCTGGGGGACCATCCCCGTCTCGCCGGAGACGCGCGGGAGCAAGGTCTTCGGCGCCGTCGGGAAGCGCTGGCTGCACGTGATCGCGCGCTACGCGCCGCTCCCGCCCGCCGCGCGCGCGGAGCTCCACCGCCGTCGCGGCGTCGCCGTCGGGAAGCGCGTCTTCATCGGGACGGAGGTCTTCATCGACGACGCCGTGCCGCACTCGGTCACCCTCGAGGACGACGTCACCGTGATCGCGCAGGCGACGATCCTCGGGCACACGTACTACCCGCAGCACTTCCACCGGCTGCTCGGCGACGAGAGCACCCGCGCCGGGCTCCACACGACGATCCGGCGCGGCGCCTATCTCGGCCTGCGCAGCACCGTCCTCGCGGGCGTCACGGTGGGGGAGTACGCGATCGTCGGCGCGGGCGCCCTCGTCACCGAGGACGTGCCGCCGTACACGATGGTCGTCGGCGTCCCGGCGAGGCCGGTGCGCGAGTTTTCGCCCGAGGACGTCGACGCGCGCTAGGCCGGCTCGGCGACCGACATGCCGCCCTTGCCGTTCAGCTTCGCCGCGTAGAGCTGCGAGTCGGCCCGCTCGAAGAGCGAGACCGCGTCGTCCTCGGCCTGCAGCTCTGCGATCCCCGCGGAGAGCCGCACCCGCCCGGCCTGGCCGAGCGGCCGGTCCGAGATCGCGCGCTGGATCCGGGAGACGAGCAGCTGCCCCTGGCCCATCCCCGACTCCGGCACGATCACCGCGAACTCGTCGCCGCCGATCCGGCACGGCACGTCCGCAGAGCGCACGACGCCGCGCACGCGCTCGGCCGCCTCGGCGAGCACCGCGTCGCCGGCCAGGTGGCCGACCCGGTCGTTGATGTCCTTGAAGTCGTCGAGGTCGAGGATCACGAGCGTGAGCGTCCGCCCGTAGCGGTGTGCGCGCGCCACCTCGCGCGCCAGCGTCTCGTGGAAGTAGCGACGGTTGTGGAGGCCGGTGAGCGCGTCGAGGTCGGCGAGCAGCCGCGCCTCGCGGAAGCGGCGCGCGTTCTCGATCGCCGGCGCGGCCCGGTCGGCGAGCTCCTCGAGCCGCGAGACGTCCTCGTCGTCGAAGCGCCGGGACGCCGAGCGCGAGAAGACCGAGAGGTAGCCGAAGCGGCCGGCCGCGTCCGAGAGCAGCGGTACCGCCAGCCCGCCGTGGATCAGCTCCTGCCCGGCGAGCTCGTCGCCGTAGCGGTAGTGCAGCTCGATCGCGCGCGCCTCGCGCCGGTCCGGCGGCCCGGCGATCGCCTGGCCCTCCGCCTCCTCGACCGAGAGCCCGACCGTGGCGACGACCGGCTTCTCGGCGCCGTCGAGCCGGATCAGCGCCGCGTCCGCGCCCGGGAGTGCCGCCGCGCCCTCCAGCGTGCGCGCGAGGACGTCGTCGAGGTCGATCGTGCCGGCGATCTGGGAGAGGAAGCGCGAGCGCCTGCCCTCCTCCTCGGCGCGCTCGACCGCGCTCGCCAGCTCGTGCGCCAACTCGTCCATCCGGGCCTCGAGCGCGGTCACGACCGTCTCCACCCGCTCGTCCGACCGCTGCCCCGAACGGCGCGAGAGCACGACCGCGAGCGCCGTGAGAAGCACGACGCACACGCCGAGGGCCGCAGAAATGGCGATGAGCAGGGAATTCATGACCGCCCGGGCCCCTGTGCCCGAGTTGTCGCACTGTAGTGCGGGTCGCCCGAACTGGCTACGGTTTGTAAGGCATATTTCAGAGCGGTGTCGCTGTTTGCGGCGGACGCGGGGCTTCGCTACCATGCCGCGGGCGGTTGGCAGGGGCACGACCCCGGCCGGCCGTCTCTTTGTGACTGCTTCAAGACGAAAGACGTAGACGCATGCCGACTGTGAACCAGCTCGTCCGGAAGGGCCGGAAGGTCCCGAAGGCCAAGACGAAGACTCCCGCGCTCGCCGGCTCGCCGCAGAAGCGCGGCGTCTGCACGCGCGTCTACACGACGACGCCGAAGAAGCCGAACTCGGCTCTCCGCAAGGTCGCTCGCGTGCGGCTCACGAACCAGATGGAGATCGGCGCCTACATCCCCGGCGAGGGCCACAACCTGCAGGAGCACTCGGTCGTGCTCGTCCGCGGCGGCCGCGTCAAGGACCTCCCGGGCTTCCGCTACAAGATCATCCGGGCGGCGCTCGACACCGGCGGCGTGTCCGACCGGAAGCAGGCGCGCTCGAAGTACGGCGCCAAGCGGGGCAGCTGATGCCGCGTCGTGCAGATGTCCAGGCCCGGCCGGTCGAGGCCGACTCCGTCTACGGCTCGCAGCTCGTGACGCAGATCATCAACAAGGTCATGCTCGACGGGAAGAAGTCGGTCGCCGAGCAGATCGTCTACACCGCGCTCGAGACCGTCGCCACCAAGACCGGCCGCCCGCCGGTGGAGGTGCTCGAGCAGGCCGTGAAGACGGTCACCCCGGTCCTCGAGGTTCGCGGTCGCCGCGTCGGCGGCGCGAACTACCAGGTGCCGGTCGAGGTGCCGCAGCGCCGGGCCCGCACGCTCGCCGTGCGCTGGCTCGTGTCGTACGCGCGCGAGCGCCGCGAGAAGGGCATGTCGGACAAGCTGGCCAACGAGATTCTGGACGCCCTCAACCAGCAGGGCGGGGCGTTCAAGCGCAAGGACGACGTCTACCGCATGGCGCAGGCCAACAAGGCCTTCGCGCACTACCGCTGGTAGACGCAGGAAAGGGACGATTGAGCACCAAGACCACAGAGACAGCCGTCGCGCTCGACCGCGTCCGCAACATCGGGATCATGGCCCACATCGACGCGGGAAAGACCACGACGACGGAGCGGATCCTCTACTACACCGGCCGCACCCACAAGATGGGCGAGGTCCACGAGGGCGCCGCGACGATGGACTGGATGGCGCAGGAGCAGGAGCGCGGCATCACGATCACGTCGGCGGCGACGACCGCGTTCTGGCGCGGCTATCGGATCAACATCATCGATACGCCCGGGCACGTGGACTTCACCGTCGAGGTGGAGCGGAGCCTGCGCGTCCTCGACGGCGCGGTTGCCGTCTTCGACGCGGTCGCCGGCGTCCAGCCGCAGTCCGAGACGGTCTGGCGGCAGGCCGACAAGTACAAGGTCCCGCGCATCGCCTTCATCAACAAGATGGACCGCACCGGCGCGAACTTCTTCGCCGCCGTCCAGTCCATGAGCGACAGGCTCGGCGCCAACCCGGTGCCCGTCCAGCTCCCGATCGGGGCCGAGGACCAGTTCCAGGGCGTCGTCGACCTCGTCGAGATGAACGCGATCATCTACAAGGACGACCTCGGGCAGGAGCTCGAGGTGACGGAGATCCCGGCCGAGCTCGCCGAGCAGGCGCACGAGTACCACCACCAGCTGATCGACGCGATCTCGCACTTCGACGACGAGGTGCTCGAGGCGTACATCGAGGACGAGTCCTCGGTGACGCCGGAGATGATCAAGCGCGCGGTCCGCGCGGGCACGCTCGCCGACGAGATCACGCCGGTGCTGCTCGGCTCCGCGTTCAAGAACAAGGGCGTCCAGCCGCTGCTCGACGCCGTCGTCGACTACCTGCCCAGCCCGCTCGACATGCCGCCGGTGCAGGGCGTCGACCCGAAGAGCGACCAGGAGGCGGAGCGCCAGGCGTCGCCGGACCAGCCGTTCTCGGCGCTGGCCTTCAAGGTCATGTCCGACCCGTACGTCGGCAAGCTCACGTACTTCCGCGTCTATTCGGGCCGGCTGAAGGCGGGCGACCGCGTCCTCAACACGACGACCGGCAAGACCGAGCGCATCGGCCGCATCCTCCAGATGCACGCGAACCACCGCGAGGAGCGCGAGGAGATCGCGGCGGGCGAGATCGCGGCGGGCGTCGGCCTCAAGTCGACGACGACCGGCGACACGCTCGCCGAGGAGAAGGCGCCGATCGTCCTCGAGTCGATGACGTTCCCGGACCCGGTGATCTACGTCGCCGTCGAGCCGAAGTCGAAGGCCGACCAGGACAAGCTGAGCGCCGGCCTCGCGCGGCTCGCCGAGGAGGACCCGACTTTCCGCGTCACCTCCGACGAGGAGACCGGCCAGACGCTGATCGGCGGCATGGGCGAGCTCCACCTGGAGATCATCGTCGACCGCCTGAAGCGCGAGTTCAACGTCGACGCGAACGTCGGCCGCCCGCAGGTCGCCTACCGCGAGACGGTCGGCAAGGAGGCGCTCGGCGTCCAGGGCAAGTTCGTCCGGCAGACGGGCGGCTCGGGCCAGTACGGCGACGCGGTCATCAACCTGTTCCCGCAGGAGCCGGGCAAGGGCTACGAGTTCGTCGACAAGGTCGTCGGCGGGAAGATCCCGAAGGAGTACATCCCGGCGATCGACTCGGGCATCCAGGAGGCGATGGGCTCCGGCATCCTCGCCGGCTACCCGGTGGTCGACATCAAGGTGGAGCTCGTCGAGGGGTCGTACCACGAGGTCGACTCGAGCGAGCGCGCGTTCAAGATCGCCGGCTCGATGGCCTTCAAGGAGGCGATGAAGCGTGCGAAGCCGAAGCTCCTCGAGCCGGTCATGGCCGTCGAGGTCACGACTCCGGAGGACTACCTCGGCGACGTGATGGGGAACCTCAACGGCCGCCGCGGCCGGATCGAGTCCATGAACCCGCTGGGCAACGCCCAGGTCATCAAGGCGAGCGTTCCGCTCTCCGAGATGTTCGGCTACGCCACCGACCTGCGCTCGATGACGCAGGGCCGGGCCGACTTCACCATGCAGTTCGATCGCTACGAGGAAGTGCCTCAGTCGATCGCGAGCGAGATCATCGACGCTCAGGGCTAACGCGAGAGAAGAGAAGGAGACAGGGAGCCACCCATGGCCAAGCAGAAGTTCGAGCGGACGAAGCCGCACGTCAACGTCGGCACCATCGGTCACATCGACCACGGCAAGACGACGCTGACCGCCGCGATCACGAAGGTGCTCGCCGAGCAGGGCGGCGGCCAGGCCGTCGCGTTCGAGGACATCGACAAGGCGCCGGAGGAGCGGCAGCGCGGCATCACGATCAACACCGCGCACGTCGAGTACGAGACGGCGAACCGCCACTACGCGCACGTCGACTGCCCGGGTCACGCCGACTACATCAAGAACATGATCACGGGCGCCGCGCAGATGGACGGCGCGATCCTCGTGGTCTCCGCCGCGGACGGCCCGATGCCGCAGACGCGCGAGCACATCCTCCTGGCCCGCCAGGTCGAGGTGCCGGCGATCGTCGTCGCGCTCAACAAGGCCGACATGGTCGACGACCCCGAGCTGCTCGAGCTCGTCGAGATGGAGGTCCGCGAGCTCCTGTCCAAGTACGAGTTCCCCGGCGACGACATCCCCGTCGTCCAGGTTTCGGCGCTGAAGGCGCTCGAGGGCGACGCGGAGTGGACCGGGAAGATCCTCGAGCTGATGGACGCCGTGGACTCCTACATCCCGGAGCCGCAGCGCGACGTCGACAAGCCGTTCCTGATGCCGATCGAGGACGTCTTCACGATCACCGGCCGCGGCACCGTCGTGACCGGCCGCATCGAGCAGGGCCAGTGCAAGGTCGGCGACGAGATCGAGATCGTGGGCATCCACGAGAAGACCGAGAAGACCGTCGTCACGGGCCTCGAGATGTTCCAGAAGACGCTCGACTTCGCGCAGGCCGGCGACAACGCAGGCG
>JAFAIV010000078.1 GCA_019236545.1 Actinomycetota bacterium
TCCTGGGCGGAGGCGCTCGTCTGCTCGGTCGAGGCGGAGACCTGCTGGCTCGACGCCGAGCTCTGCTCGGCGAGGCTCGCCACTTCGGTCGTCGCCGTGACGATCTCGCCGACGCGGCTCCGCACCTCGGCGATCGCGGCACCGATCTGCTCGAACGCGGCCCGCGCGTGCTCCACGACCTCGCTCGACTCCTCGGTCTGCTGCGCGCCGGTCTCGACGAGCTGGACCGCGGTGACCGTCTCCTTCTGGATCTCCTCGATCAGGTCGGCGATCGAAGCCGCGGCCCGCTGCGACTCCTCGGCGAGCTTGCGCACCTCCTCGGCGACGACGGCGAAGCCGCGGCCCTGCTCGCCTGCCCGCGCCGCCTCGATCGCGGCGTTGAGGGCGAGGAGGTTCGTCTGGCCGGCGATGCCGGTGATCGTCTGGACGATGCTGCCGATCTGCTCCGAGCGCGACGCGAGCAGCTGGATCGCCTCCGTCACCCGCGCCGACGACTCCTGGAGCGCGGCCATCGCGCCGGTCGCCTTCTCGACCGCGTCGACGCCCTCGCGGGCGACGGCGTCGGCCTGCTCGGCTGCCACACCCGAGCCCTCGGAAGCGGCGCGCGCCTCCTCGACGACCCGCACCTGGCGCTCGGCGCCGGCGGCCACCTCGGAGACGGCCAGGGCCACCTCGGACACGGCCCGGCCGGTCTCCTCCGACGTCGCGGCGAGCTCCTGCGAGGCCGAGCCCATCGCGGTCGCCGAGCGGGAGACCTCGCCGATCGCATCGCGGAGGTTGACGCTCATCTTCGCGAACGCGTTCCCGAGCACGTCCCGCTCCGACTGCGGCTCGACCTCGTGCGTGAGGTCGCCGTCGGCGATCGCGTCGGCGATCCCGGCCATGTCGCGGAGGTACACGACCATGCGCCGGAACGCGTCTGCCATGCGGCCCGTCTCGTCGTTCGAGCGGACGCCGACCTCGACCGCGAGGTCGCCCGAGCCGATCGTGTCGGCTGCCTCGGCGAGCTCGACGATCGGCTTCGCCAGGCGCCGCGCGAGATAGAAGACGAGGCCGGCGACGAGGAGCAGCGCCACCAATCCGACGACGATCAGCAGCGTCCGTAGGTGGTTGACGCTGGCGAGGATCTCGCCCTGCGGCGCGACCGCGATCACGCTCCAGTGGCCGTCCGCGACCGGCGCGTAGAACAGCTCGACGCTCTTGCCCGTGAACGGATCGGTCGCGGAGAGGTGGCCGCTCTGGCCCGCCTTCACCGCCGCGGCGAGGGTCGCGAGCTGCGGCTCGTGCTTCTGCGCCGCGAGCTGCGTGAGCGTCTTGCGGCCGATGGCGCTCTTGTCGGGAGCCGCGGCGACGATGCCGCCGTTCGAGACGACGAACGCGTAGCCGGTCTTGAGGAAGTGGATCTTCGAGACGACCGAGTTCAGCGTCCCGAGCACCCAGTCGTCCCCCGCGATCCCGACGAACCGGCCGTCCTTCAGCACCGGGTAGATGAAGCTCGTCATGAGCGAGCCGGTGTAGAGGTACGGCTCGATCATCTCGGGCTTCAGCGTGTGCTTCGGCAGCTGGTAGTAGGCGTCGGTGTTGTAGCCCACGAGCGGCGTCAGGTTCTCCTTGCCGCCGAGCCGGTTCCAGTACGGGATGAAGCGGCCGGTCTTGTCGGTCGTCCCGTCGTGGACGTGCTTGTAGCGGGCGTCGCCGCCGGGGAAGGCGTTCGGCTCGAAGCCGACGTACGTCCCCGCGATCGACGGGTCCTGCTCGAGCATCCGCTTGAGGATCGCGTCGACCTGCGAGCGGTCCGGGCTGCGCCAGACCTGCATCGCGTTCGCGAGCCCCTGCGCCAGCCCGAAGCGGTAGCGCACCTGCTCGTCGAACGCGTTCGCGTTCTTCTGGGCGAGCTGCGTCGCCTCGTCGTAGATCGTGTTCCGCTGCGCGTTGCCGGAGACCGTGATCGCGATCACCGTCACCGCGACGATGGCGATTGCCACCACCGGGACGATCGCGAGCACGAGCTTCGTGCGCAGGGACGAGGGCCTGAGTTTCATCGGTCTCCTTCTCAAGGGTTGGCTCCCGCAGGAGGACATCGGCAGGCGAGACGAGTTCTCCGTGACGAGAATTGACCACCGGAAAGCCCGCGAGGAGAGGGGGAGAGATGTTCGTCGAGGCGGTTCCCGAGGACGAGGCGGCCGGCGAGGTCGCGGCGATCTACGAGGAGGCGCGCGCCCAGTACGGCTACGTGCCGAACCTCGTCCGTCCGTTTTCGCTGCGGCCGGAGGTCTGGCGGGCCTGGCTGCAGCTCAACGGCGCGGTGAAGGCGCACGACCTGCGGCGTTACGAGCTTGCGACGCTCGCGGCCGCGCGGCGGGTGCGCTCGAGCTACTGCGCGCTCGCGCACGGGCGCGTGCTCGCGGAGCGGTTCTTCGCCGAGGAGGAGGTGCCGCGGCTCCCGGACGGGCTCGACGAGGCCGATCGCGCGGTCATGGAGCTCGCGGAGAAGGTCGTGGACGACGCGACGTCCGTCTCGCGGGGCGACGTCGACCGGCTCCGGTCGCTCGGGCTCACCGACGAGGAGATCGTCGACGTCGTGCTCGCGGCCGCGGTGCGCTGCTTCTTCTCGAAGACGCTCGACGCGCTCGGCGTGCAGCCGGACGCGGCCTACGCGGAGCTCGACCCGGCGTTCCGGGACCCGCTCACGGTCGGGCGTCCGATCGAGGAGGCGCGAACGTGACCGGTTCGCCGAGCAGCGTCGTCCGTGCCGGCGTCGTCTCCGCGACGACGCGGCCTCGGCGGATCACCCAGCGCCGCGGCGGGTGGAGGCGCATCACCTCGAGCGCGCTCGGCGCGTCGTAGACGACGAGGTCGGCCGGCTTGCCCTCCTCGATCCCGTACTCGTCCTCGACCCCGAGCGTCCGCGCGCCGCGCTCGGTCGCGCAGCGCAGCATCTCTGGGATCTCCTCGAGGCCGCTCATGTACGTGAAGTGGAGGGCGAGCGAGGCGGCCTCGACCATGTCGGCGCGGCCCATCAGGTACCACGGGTCCATGATCACGTCGTTCCCGAGCGAGACGTTGACGCCCGCCGCGAGCAGCTCCTTCAGCTGCGCGAAGCCGCGGCGCTTCGGGTAGACGTCGAGCCGCCCCTGGATCAGCGAGTTGGCGTACGGGTTGACGACGACGTTGATCCCCGCGCGGCGCAGGAAGCCGTGCAGCTTCGACGAGTAGTACGGCTCGTACGAGCCCATCGCCGTGCAGTGCGAGGCGGTGACGCGGCCGCCGAGCCCGAACTGCACGGTGTCGTCCGCCATCACCTCGAGGAAGCGCGACGCGGGGTCGTCGGTCTCGTCGCAGTGGACGTCGATGCGGCGCGAGTACTGCTTCGCGAGCTCGAAGACGCGGTGCACCTCGAGCAGGCCGAGCTCGGAGGTCGGCTCGTAGTGCGGGATCCCGCCGACGCAGTCGACCCCGAGCTTGATCGCGTTCTCGAGCCGGTCCTCGTCGCCGTCGCGGGCGAAGATCCCGTCCTGCGGGAAGGCGGTCACCTGGATCGTGCAGAGATCGGCGACCTCGTCGCGGAGCCGCAGCAGCCCGCGCACCATCGCCTCGTTCTCGCCGGAGACGTCGGCGTGCGCGCGGATGAAGAGCGTCCCCTGCGCGACCGACCAGCGGACGATCTCGTATGCGCGGTCGAAGACGTCCTGCTCGGTGAGCGACGGCTTCAGCTCGCCCCAGACGTGGATGCCCTCGATCAGCGTCCCGGACTCGTTCCAGCGCGGCTTTCCCGCGGTCAGGGACGCGTCGAGGTGCAGGTGGCAGTCGACGAGCGGCGGCGTGACGAGCCGGGCCTCCGCGTCGACCACCGCGTCCGCATCCGCGGCGACCTCGCCGATGCGCGTCCAGCGCCCGTCCTCGGCCAGCAGGTCGACGAGGCGGCCGTCGAGGAGGCGCGCGTTGCGGACGAGGAGGGAGGCCATTTCGTGCGAGTCTATGGCCGTGACGCCGCCCAGGCATAGGCCGCTCGACGCCCAGGTGATCCCGCGCTTCGCGGGCATCCGGACGTTCATGCGCGCGCCGCACACGACCGACCTCGCGGGCGTCGACGCGGCTGTCTACGGGATCCCGTTCGACACCGCGACGAGCTACCGCACCGGCCCGCGCTTCGGCCCAGAGGGGATCCGCTCGGCTTCGGCGCTGCTCCGGCCGTACAACCCGGGCCTCGGCGTCGACGTCGTCGAGTCGCTCTCGATCGTCGACCTCGGAGACTTCCCCGTCTCCCCGGGCGACACCGAGCGGACGTACGCGCAGGTCGAGGAGGCGCTCGCGCCGGTCGTCGAGGCGGGCATCTTCCCGCTCGCGCTCGGCGGCGACCACTCGATCACGCTCGCGGAGCTGCGGGCGGTGGCGAAGAAGCACGGGCCGCTGGCGCTCGTCCAGCTCGACGCGCACGGCGACACGTGGGAGGAGTACTTCGGGCAGAAGTTCTTCCACGGGACGACGTTCAAGCGTGCGCTCGAGGAGGGGCTGCTCGACCCGCACGCGTCCGTCCAGGCCGGTATGCGCGGCTCGCTCTACGGCGCGGCGGACATCGAGGACGCGCGCGAGATGGGCTTCACGGTGCTCGCCGCGGACGACTTGCGCGCGCTCGGGCCCGACAGCTACGGCCAGCTCGTGCTCGAGAAGACGCGCGGCAAGCCGGTCTTCCTCTCGTTCGACATCGACTTCCTCGACCCGGCCTTCGCGCCGGGGACCGGGACGCCGGAGGTCGGCGGCTTCTCGACGGCGGAGGCGCTCGCCTTCCTGCGCTCGCTGCGCGGGATCGACCTCGCCGCGGCGGACGTGGTCGAAGTCTCGCCGCCGTACGACGGGCCGGGCCAGCAGACGGCGCTCGCCGGGGCGAACGTCGCGTACGAGCTGCTGAGCCTGCGCGCGCTCGCGGCGCAGGCCCAGCAGCGGTAGACGAAGCGGCCTAGGCCGCGGGGACCGGGGCGCCGAAGCTCGGCGGGGTGGAGCCGGCCGCGATGTCGACGACGTCCTCGCTGTCGATCGCGGAGTCCGGGATCGTCTTGGCGAAGCCGAGCGCCGTGCGCACGGGCATGACCGCGCGCGCGACTGCGACGAGCACGATGTACGCCGCGCCCGCGAGTGCCCACGCCTCGAGCGGCACCGGGCCCCACGAGTTCGGCGGCGCCGCCTCGAGCCAGCCGTGCGGCCAGCTCGCGGTGCCGGTGACGCCGAAGAAGACGGCGCCGAGCAGCGCGACCGTCGCCGGCCAGTTGATCAGCCCGGCCTCCTCCCACCGCGGCACCTTCGTCAGCGGCCGCGAGATCCGGAACAGCCGCGGCAGCAGGAAGTGGTCGACGACCATGATCACCGTCGCCGACGGCACGGTCACGGCGAGGAAGCTCGCGACCTTGAACCAGCCGTTGAGGAAGTGGAAGTTCACGAGGTCGGCCGCGATCACGCCGCCCCCCGCGACGAGCAGGCAGGTGAGGACGCGCGGCCAGCGCGGGATGCTCGCGACCAGGTTCTGGCCGGCGTTGACCGACTCGTAGTAGTTGCCGTCGTTGATCGCGAACTGGCTGATGGTGGCGATGATCCACGCCAGCCAGAACGCGCCGAAGAGCGAGAAGTGCACCGTGTAGCGGAAGACCGCGGCGAAGTC
>JAFAIV010000158.1 GCA_019236545.1 Actinomycetota bacterium
GCGCGCTCGCCCTGGATGTGGCCCGCGGCGCCGAGCACGCCCTGCTCGTGCACGAGCTTGTGCAGGTTGCGCGCCTCGCCGACGTTCTTCGCCGTGTGCGGGAACGGGATCGGCCGCACCTTGCCGTGCTTCGCGAGCGAGTAGCCGAACTTCAGCTGCTTGATCGCCGAGACGTAGCCCTGTGTCTTCGGGATCAGCTCCTCCTCGCGCAGCCAACCCGTCGTCTCCGCCGAGCGGACGAACCACTTCGCGTGCTTCGCGCCCATGTCGCGGTCGATGCCGAGGCGGATCGACTCCGCGCCGAGCTTCGCGATCGCGTCGCGCGGGTCGACGCCCTTCGGGCAGCGCTCGTTGCAGAAGTAGCAGCGCGTGCAGTCCCAGATCCCGTGCTCGCGGTTGTACGACTCGAGCCGCTCGACCGTCGCCGCGTCGCGCGGGTCGCCGACGAAGCGCATCGCCTTCGCGAGCGCCTGCGGGCCGAGGAACTCCGGGTCGGACTCCATCGCGTTGCACTCGGAGACGCAGCAGCCGCAGTTGATGCAGAGCGCCTCCTTGTGGATCACGTTCATCCGCTCCTGGGAGATCCGGTACTCCTTGCCGTCCTCCGGCTGCTCGTACCCGGGCCGCAGGAACGGCTGGATCGACTGGAACTTCGACCAGAACGGATCCATGTCCACGACGAGGTCCTTGACGATCGGGAGGTTCCCCATCGCCGAGATGACCGGGACGCGGCCGGACTGCGCGATGTCGTACATGCGCGTCTTGCAGGCGAGGACGGCGCCGCCGTCCATGCGCATGCCACAGGAGCCGCAGATCATCATCCGGCAGCTCTTGCGGTAGGCGAGCGAGCCGTCGTGCTTGTCCTTGACGATGTCGAGGCAGTCGAGGAGCGTCGCCTCCTCCGGGGCGTCGATCTCGTACTCCCGCAGCACGCGCTCGCCGGTGGACGAGTCGTAGCGCCAGATCTTCAGCCCGACTTGCACTCCTAGCCTCCCAGTCCGGGGATCTTCACGGTGCTCGCGTCAACGGTTGCCGCCGTGGACGGAGCCGACACGGTCACGGGCACGCCGTAGCCCGACAGGGTCATCGTCACGACCGTTCGCGTCTTCTGGCCGTTCGCCTTCGCGGTCGTCGTCACGCCGATGCGGTGGACGTAGCCGTCCGCGCCGACCCAGACGTCGACCGGCCCGAAGCGGGCGGACGAGTCGGTCAGCAGCTTGCGCGTCGAGGCCGGCAGCTTCGAGACGTCGATCCGGCCGCGGTAGTGCGTCGTCAGGACGTCGTTGAGGGTCAGCGTCCCGAGCTTCACGAGCCCGGTGATCGCCTTCGCCTGGTCGAGCGCGGCGTTCGGGTCCTGCGACGTCAGCGCCGAGGCATCGGCGCCGAGCGTCTGCGAGGCGGTCGCGAGGTCGAGCTTGAGCCACGTCTTGCCCGCGGGCAGGACGGTCGAGAAGAGCGGCGAGGTCGCGTAGACGGTGGCGCCGTCGAGCACCTCGTCGATCGTGCTCTGCAGCCCGCCGACGGCGAAGGTCGCGTGCAGCGTGCCGGTGCGCTTCCTCGAGTCGAAGTCGCCGTTGCCGTGGACGGTGACGGTGCTCTGGCCGGCGACGACGGTCGCCGCGATGAGCGCGTGCTCGGATCCGGCCTTGTCCGTCTTCGCGATCGCGTCGGTGACGACGCCCGAGGAGACCGGGGTCGGGCCGCTGCTCTTCTTGGACGAGCCGCCGCAGGCGGTGAGGGCGAGGACGGTCACGGCGACGACGGCGAGCGCCGGGAGGCGCACTAGTACTTCCGCTCCTGCGGCTCCCACTTCGTGAAGCGCACCGGCGCCGTGGAGAGGTCGACCTGGCCGTCCTTCCAGCGCGTGATCGAGTGCACCATGAAGTTCTCGTCGTCGCGGGTCGGGAAGTCGTGCGGCCGGGAATGCGCGCCGCGGCTCTCCTTGCGCCAGACGCCCGCGGTGACCATGCAGAGGGCGGTGTCGAGCATGTTCCCGAGCTCGATCGCCTGCGTCAGGTCGCTGTTGAAGACGTCGCCCTTGTCCTCGACGTAGACGTTCTCGTAGCGCTGCCGGAGGTCCTGGAGGATCTCGAGCTGTCTCAGCATCTTGTCCTCGGTGCGGAAGACGCCGAAGTTCTCGAGCATCGAGGTGCCGAGCTCCTCGCGCAGCTTCCAGGGGCGCTCGCCGTCGCTGCGGTCGAGCATCGTCCGGAGCTTCGCCTCCGCGTCCCGCTCGACGGACTCCGGGATGTCGATCGTCGTGTGCGACAGCGCCCACTCCGCGGCGCTGCGGCCGGCACGCCGGCCGAAGGTGATCGTCTCCATGAGCGAGTTGCCGCCGAGGCGGTTGGCGCCGTGGACGGAGACGCAGGCGCACTCGCCGGCGGCGTAGAGGCCCGTCAGCTCGGTCGCGCCGTCGGTGTCGGTCGAGATGCCGCCCATGTGGTAGTGGGCGCCCGGCCGGACCGGGATCGGGTCGTAGATCGGGTCGACGCCGGCGAACGTCATCGCCAGCTCGCGCGAGCCCGGCAGCCGCTCGAGGATCCGCTCGGCGCCGAGGTGGCGGAGGTCGAGCAGGACGGAGCCGTTGATGCCGCGGCCGTTGTCGATCTCGGTCTGCTCCGACCGGGAGACGACGTCGCGCGAGGCGAGCTCGAGCGCGTTCGGCGCGTAGTTCTTCATGAAGCGCTCGCCGTCCTTGTTGATCAGGTAGCCGCCCTCGCCGCGGCAGCCCTCCGTGATCAGGACGCCCGACGGGAACAGCGTCGTCGGGTGGAACTGCATGAACTCCATGTCCTTCAGGGGAAGGCCCGCGTGCAGCGCCATGGCCATCCCGTCACCCGTGCAGGCATAGGCGTTCGTCGTCGCGCGGTACTGGCGGCCCGCGCCGCCGGTCGCCATCACGACGGTCTTCCCGCCGAGCGTCTTCAGGCCGCCGTTCAGGAGGTCCCAGCAGACGACGCCCTGGCAGCGGCCGTCGTCGACGACGAGTTGCCACGCGAAGAACTCCTCGTAGATCG
>JAFAIV010000160.1 GCA_019236545.1 Actinomycetota bacterium
GCGAGCGCGTTGGCGTTCGCGGTCAACGTGACCGCGCCCGAGAAGTCGGCGGTCGTGATCCCGGAGATGGCGCCCGCGTTGGTGATGCCCCCGCTGTTGTTGTTCAGGCCGCCCGTCACCGAGGCGCCGCCGCTCAAGGTCGCCGCACCGGTGACTCCGAGCGTGCCGCCGACCGTCGAGTTCCCCGACACCGACGAGTTCCCCGTGATCGACGCGCCGCCCGCGCTGACGGTCAGGCCGTTGCCCACGGTCTGGCTGCCGGTGACGGACGAGTTGCCGCCGACGGTCGAGTTGCCGGAGACGGACGAGTTGCCGGTGATCGAGGCCCCGCCGGCGCTGACGGTCAAGCCGTTGCCCACGGTCTGGCTGCCGGTCACCGACGAGTTCCCGCCGACCGTCGAGTTGCCCGAGACGGACGAGTTGCCAGTGATCGCAGCGCCGCCTGCGCTGACAGTCAGGCCGTTGCCGACGGTGGCCGAGCCTGCGTTGACGAGGTTGCCGTTCGCGTCGACGGAGAGCTTGCTCGTCCCGTTCAGCCGGAGGTCGAGCAGGTTCCCCGTGAAGCCGTTCGCCGCGTTGACGCCGAAGTACGTCCCGTTCGCGCCGCCGGCGAAGCCCGAGCCGAGCTCGAGCAGCGCGTGCGTGGTCGCTGCCGCGGTGCCGGTCAGTGCGAGCGCGTTGGCGTTCGCGGTCAGCGTGACCGCGCCCGAGAACGACCCTGTCGTCGCGCCGGAGATCGCCCCCGCATTGGTGATGCCGCCGCTGTTGTTGTTCAGGCCGCCGCTGACCGACGCGCCGCCGCCCAGCGTTGCCGCGCCGGTGACTCCGAGCGTCCCGCCCACCGTCGAGTTCCCGGACACCGACGAGTTCCCCGTGATCGACGCGCCGCCCGCGCTCACCGTCAGCCCGTTGCCGACGGTCTCGGCGCCGCTCACCGAGGAGTTGCCGGCGACGGACACGTTCCCGGTGATCGAGGCGCCGCCCGACTGGATCGTCAGCCCGTCCGCCTGCGTCACGCCGCCGGTCTTCGACACGGCGAACACCGGCAGCCCGGTGGAGGTCTGGACGACGAGCGGGTCTGCAGTCTGGGCCGGGTCGAGCTGGAGGATCGTCTGGCACGCCGGCCCGCACGACCCGCCGTAGTCGATCGTCTGGCTCGCCGTCGGGCTCGTGAGGACGGAGCCCGACCACGCCTGCGACTGGAGCGCCGCGAGCGTCGCGGCCGACAGGTCGCTCAACGCGATCTTCCCGCGGAGGCTGAGCTTCGAGTAGGCGATGCCGGCGTTGCCCGCGATCTCAGCGTCCCCGATCGTCCCGCTCACGATCTTCGATGCGTCGACGGAGCCCGGCGCGAGGTCGATCAGCTGGATCGCGCCCGGCGCGACCGCCGCCGTCCCGACGGAGCCGGTCGCGAGCTTCGCCGCGGTCACCGACCCGTCGCCGAGCTGGGTCGTGCCGACGGTGCCCGGCGCGAGGTCGATCCCGAGGAGCGAGCCGTCGACGACGGAGCCCGAGTTCACGGACGCCGTCGTGATCAGGCCGGACGGGTCGACCGCGAAGAGCTGCGTGCCCGTGGAGTCCTGGACGACGAGCGGGGCGGCCGTCGCTCCCTGAGCCTCACGGAGGATCGTGGAGACGTCGGCGGCGCCGTACGCGATCGTCTGGGACGCGCTCGGAGTGACGAGCAGCGACACGGTGCCCTGCGTCAGGCCGGCGATCTTCGTCGGCGAGAGCACCGACACCGCCTCGTTCCCGACCGAGCCGGCGCCGAGCTTCGAGCCGGGGATGATCGGGAGCGCCGACACGTCGATCTTCCCTGGCGCGGAGATCGTGTCGATCAGGGTCTGGGGAATGACGCCGGCGAGCTTGTCCGGCGTGACCGAGCCGGACGCGAGCTGGTCGGTGCCGATCGCGCCGTCGGCGACGGACTCTGCGGTCGTCGCGGTTGCGGTGTTGACGGAGAGCTTCGGCGGCGTGATGAGCGTGACGACCGGGCGCTTCGCCAGCCGCAGCGCCTCGTCCGCGGTCGCCTGCGCCTTCGCAGCCGCGGCGCGCGCCGCCTCGTCGGACCCTCCGGCGGAGCGGACGAGGACCGTCTGCACCGCGACGCCGTCCGTCCCGACCGCGCCGTCGGCGAGGCTGCTCGCGAGCGAGCCGAGGTCGAGCGGCTTCGCGGCGCCCGACTCGTGCTCGATCCGCGCGACGCTCGCGGGCGTGACAGGCTGCGGATCCTGGAGCCCCAGGGCCTGCTCCACATAGGACCGCAGCGCCGCGCCCTGTGTGAGCCCGGGCAGGCCGGCGCCGGCCGGCAAGGCCGCGCCCAAACTGGCGCCCATGACGGCAAGGGCGACGCCCGCCTTCGCGAAGCGCCGCCTGCTGCCGGCTGGAGCCCTGTTCTCCAGCGCGAATTTGTGCACTTAGCCGCGCTTATCGGCACGACGGAGGCGACATTTCGGCGACGGCATCCCTCGAACGAGGGGCGCCCTCGAAGCTCAGTCGAGGTCGAGGATGCGCGCGCGGTACTGCTCGGAGCCCGGCCGGAGGGAGCTGGCGAGCTTGTAGTGCGTGTTCGCCTCGGCGTCGCGGCCCTGCTTCTCGAGGCAGCGGCCGAGCGCGTAGTGCGCGTAGTCGTCCACCGGCGCGAGCTCGAGCACCTTGCGGAACTCGGCCTCCGCCTCCTCCCAGCGGCCGATCCGGAAGTACGCGATCCCGAGGGCCTCGCGGATCGAGGCCTTCTCCGGCTCCTGCCGCTTCGCCTTCTCGAGCGACACCGTCGCCTGCGCCGCCATGCCCTTCTTCAGCTGGCCGCGTCCGCGCTGGAAGAGGCTGTACGCCGACTCGCTCATGCGCCGAGGAGACGCTCCACCTCGTCGAGGACGGCGGCGGCGATCTCCTCCTTCGGCGCCTTCGGGAGCGTCCGTTCGGCCGCGGCGGCGACGAGCGTCACCTCGTTGTCCGGCGCGTCGAAGCCTATGTCCGCGCGGGAGACGTCGTTGAAGACGAAGAGGTCGGCACCTTTCCGCGCGAGCTTCTCGCGCGCGCGCTCGAGGCCGCGGTCGCCGTGGTCGGCCGCGAAGCCGACGATCACCTGGCCGTCGCGGCGGCGCGAGCCGATGGCGGCAAGCACGTCGGTCGTCGGCTCGAGCTCGACCGTCCAAG
>JAFAIV010000246.1 GCA_019236545.1 Actinomycetota bacterium
GTTGAACGACATCCCGGGCGCGCGGAGCTTTAGGATCGTGACGATGAACTGGCCCGCGGTGAGGCTCGACGCGATGCCGTTGAAGATGATCGCGAGGCAGTAGAAGTCGATCGCGTGCCCGGGGTCGTACGTGGCGTTCGCGAGCGGCACGTAGTCGAACCAGCCGGCGTTCGGCGCCATGCCGAGGAAGACGCTGACGTAGAGGAAGATCCCCGAGCCGAGGAAGATCCAGTAGCTGAGCGCGTTCATCCGCGGGAAGGCCATGTCCCGCGCGCCGATCATCAGGGGCAGGAGGTAGTTCCCGAACGCCCCAGTCGTCATCGGGATGATGAACCAGAAGATCATCGTCAGCCCGTGGACGGTGAAGAGCTGGTCGAACACGCCGGGGCTGACGACGTCGTTGTTCGGCCGGATCAGCTGGGTGCGGACGAACAGCGCCTCGATCCCGCCGGCGCCGAAGAGCAGCAGCGTCGTCCAGAAGTAGAGGAGGCCGATCCGCTTGTGGTCGGTCGTCACCAACCAGCCGAGCACGCCCGGCCGCGGCTGCCACATCCGCTCGAGCCGCTCCTCGTAGACGGTCGCTGTCATCGCAGGTGCTCCAGGTACGCGACCACGGCCTGGAGCTGACGCCCGCTCAGCTGGATGTCCGGCATCTCGTTGCCGGGCTTCACGTGCTGGGAGTCGACGATCCAGTCGCCGAGATCGGCTCGCCGGTTCGGGATCGTGACCGCGGCGAGCGTCTGCCGGCTCGCCACGTGGGTCAGGTCGGGGCCCGTGAAGCCGTGGGCGCTCGTGCCGCGGATCGTGTGGCAGCTCGAGCAGGCGCCGGCGAGGAAGACCCGCTCGCCCGTGCGCTGGAGGGTGCCGGCGGGGGCGGCCGCCGGGCGCGCCTGCCCGCGCAGCCACGCGCGGTAGGCGGCGAGCGGCTGAGCGAGGACGAGCATCGCCATGTGCGCGTGCTGGAGGCCGCAGTACTCGGCGCAGGTGCCGCGGTAGACGCCGACCCGGTTCGCGTAGAGCAGGACGCGGTTCGTCTGCCCGTTGATCGTGTCGATCTTCCGGTTGAGCTCCGGCACCCAGAAGCTGTGGATCACGTCGTCCGTCGAGACGACGAGATTCACGCGCGTGCGAACGGGAATGTGGATCTCGTTCGCGGTGACCGCGGTCGTCCCCGGATATCGCACCTCCCACCACCACTGGTGGCCGATCACGTCGATCGTGACCGCGGTCGAGGTGGCCGCCGGCGCCTCCGTGACCCCCATGACCTTTGCCGAGACGATGAAGACCGTCGTCACCGTCGCGAGCGCGAGCACGACCCCGCCGCCGACGACGACGAACCAGCCGGCCTTCTCGCCGGGGTGCGGGTCCTCCGCGTCGGCGGCCGTGAACCCGCGCCGGTTGCGGCGCACCCACGCCCAGATCAGCAGGCCGCTGACGAGCGCGAGGCCGATGAAGGCCCCGCCCATCATCCACCAGAAGAGGTTCGCGATGTCCGCGGCCGCGTGGCTGTGTGGGTGGAGCACGTTCTGCGGCGCAGCCAACTCGGACAACACGTACCCGCCGCTATCGGGCCAAAACCGTTCGTAGCTCGATGCACGGCTGGAATCCCGACCCGCTCGAGCTGTCCGCAGTCGCGCTCGTCGCCGCGCTCTACGCCCGCCGCGTCTGGACGCTTCGGCAACGCGGCCGCCCCGTCCCGAGGTGGCGGATCGCGTGCTTCTCGGCGGGGCTCGTCGTCGTGCTCGCCGCCCTCGTCTCGCCGATCGACTCGATCGGGGAGGAGCGGCTCTTCTCGGTCCACATGGCGCAGCACCTGATGCTGGGGGACGTCGCGCCGGTGCTGTTCGTCCTGGGCCTGACGGGGCCGTTGCTGCGACCCGTGCTCGCGCTGCCGATCGTGGGCCGGCTGCGCGCGCTCGCGCACCCGCTCGTCGCGCTGCCGCTGTGGGCGGTCGACATCTGCGCGTGGCACCTCCCCGCGGCGTTCGACGCGGCCCTCGGGAACGACACGATCCACGCCTTCCAGCACGCGTGCTTCGTCGTCTGCGGCTGCCTCCTCTGGGCGGCGCTGCTCGAGCCGCTGCCGGGGCCGGCGTGGTTCACGGCGGCGTGGCGGATCCCCTACGTGCTCGTGATGTGGATCGTGATGCTCGCGCTCTCCCAGGTCTTCATCTGGTCAGGGCACCCGTACTACGACCGCTACGGGCTCGGCGACCAGCAGGCGGGCGGCGGCGTGATGCTCGTCGAGAGCGCGTTCACGATGCTGCCCGCGCTCGTCTGGGCGCTCTTCCGCGTCTTCCGCGAGAGCGAGGCGAAGCAGCAGCTCCTCGACGCCGGCGTCGCGCCCGCGGTCGCGGCGCGATCGGCGCGCTACGGGCGCGCGTAGGCCTCGGCGAGCAGCTTCGCCCGCGAGCGGGAGAGCTCCTCGAGCGCGAACGACTCCTGCTCCATCAGCTCTCGCAGCGCAAGCCCGACCGCCTCCTCGCCGAGCGCCTCCGCCGTCGACGCGAGCGACTCGTAGAGCGCGAGCTCGAGGTGCTCGCTCGCGGCGGCGGCGGCGCAATGGGCGAGGTCGGACTCCGGGAGCCGCTCGTGCTCGGCGAGCAGCCCGAGGAGCGCCGGGCTCTCGAGCGGCTCGATCGAGCCGGCCCGCTCGTGCAGGACGGCGCGGACGACCCGGACGTGCTCGCGCGTCTCACCGAGGTGGCGCTCAAGCCGGCGGGCGAGCTCGGGGTCGCCGACGCGGTCGATCAGGTCCGGCAGAACCTCGTCGGCGAGTGCCTGCTCGACCCAGACGGCGGTGCGGAGCTGCGTGACGAAGAGGTCGCGCGCCACGGTCCGGTGATCCCCCGGGGCCCGAACGACTAATCGCTACGTTGCCGCGGTGGACGAGACGACGCCGAGCTGGGGCATCGAGCCCGTGCCCGAGCGGCTCCAGGTGCTGAGCGGCCTGGACTCGCTGCTGCTCTGGGGGAACCTCTCCGTCTCGCTGCTCGTGATCGTGATCGGCGCGCTGCTCGTTCCGGCGCTCTCGCTGCGGGACGCGCTGCTGGCGATCCTCGTCGGCGCGGTCGCCGGGAACGCGCTGCTCGCGCTGGCGGCGGCGATCGGCGCGGACGCGCGGGTGCCGGGAATGGTCGTGCTCCGGGCGCCGCTCGGCCGGCAGGGCTCGTGGCTGCCGACGGCGCTCAACGTCGCGCAGAACGTCGGCTGGTCGACGTTCGAGCTGATCATCATCGCCACCGCCGCCGGCGCGGCCTCGAACCACCTCTTCGGCTGGAAGGGGACATGGCTCTGGACGCTCGTCTTCGGCGCGCTCTCCTGGGCGCTCGGGATGCTCGGGCCGATCGGCTTCGTGCGGCGCTACCTGCGCAAGTTCGCGTCGTGGGCGCTCGTCTTCTCGATGGCGTACCTGACCTACTGGGCGATCTCGAAGTCGCACCTGCACGCGTTCTGGGCCGCGCCGGGGAAGGGCGGCTTCCCGTCGTTCGGGCAGGCGGTCGACCTCGTCATCGGCAGCACGGTCTCCTGGTCGCCGCTCGCGGCCGACTACACGCGCTTCGCGCGCGACCGGCGCAGCGCCGCGCTCGGGGCCGGCTTCGGCTACTTCGTGCCGACGATCTGGTGCATCGGCCTCGGCGTGTTGATCGTCCTCGCGCGCGGGGTCGGCGATGCGCAGGCGCTCCCAGCGGCGGTCGCCGCGGCGGGCGGGGTCGCCTTCGTCGCCCTCGTCGCGATCACGATCGACGAGAGCGAGAAGGCCTTCGCCGACATCTACTCGACGGCCGTCTCGATCCAGAACTTCCTGCCGCGGGTCTCGCAGCGGCTCCTGATCACGATCGTCTCCGTCGTCGCGACGGCGCTCGCGCTCGCGCTGAACCTCGGC
>JAFAIV010000256.1 GCA_019236545.1 Actinomycetota bacterium
GCGATTCCCCGCTGGAACGGCTCCCGCACGTCTGCGATCATCGCCGTGCCCGTGAGCGTTGTCATCCCGGAACCGATCGTCGAGCGCCGCGCCGCGGTGCGCGCGTTCATGGAGGAGCACGTCTACCCGAACGAACCCGTGCTCTTCCGGGAGGACGAGGCCGCCGAGGCGCTGATCGCCGAGCTGCAGCAGGAAGCGCGCGACGCGGGCCTGTGGGCGCCGCACCTGCCGGAGGAGGCGGGTGGCTCGGGCAGCGGCTTCATCGAGTACGCGTACCTCAACGAGGAGATCGGCCGCAGCTTCATCGCGCAGCTGATCTTCGGCTGCCAGGCGCCGGACGCGGGCAACGGCGAGATCCTCCACCTGTACGGGACGCCGGAGCAGAAGGAGCGCTTCCTCGAGCCGCTCGTCGCCGGGGAGACGCGCTCGTTCTTCGGCATGACCGAGCCGGAGGTCGCCGGCTCCGACCCGACGCTGCTGCGCGGCCGCGCCGTCCGCGACGGCGACGACTGGGTGATCGACGCGCACAAGTGGTTCTCATCCGGCGCGGACGGCGCGGGCTTCGGCGTCGTGATGGTCGTCACCGAGCCCGACGCGGAGCCGCACCGGCGCGCCTCGATGATCCTCGTCCCGACCGACACGCCCGGCTACGAGATGGTGCGGCGCGTCCCGGTGATGGGGCACGAGGGCCGCGGCTGGGGAACGCACTGCGAGACGCGCTTCACGAACGTCCGCGTCCCTCTCTCGAACACGCTCGGCGAGCCCGGCGACGGCTTCCGGATCGCGCAGAAGCGCCTCGGCCCGGGGCGCATCCACCACGTCATGCGCTGGCTAGGCCAGATGCAGCGCGCCTTCGAGCTGATGTGCACGTACTCGCTCCAGCGGAAGGCATTCGGCGGCCCGCTCGCCGAGAAGCAGACCGTGCAGAACTGGATCGCCGAGTCCGCCGCGGACATCCAGGCGTGCCGGCTGATGACGCTGCAGGCCGCGCACCGGCTCGACGAGGGCGACGAGGCGCGCGTCGAGGTGTCGCTGATCAAGTTCTTCGCCGCGCGCGTCCTCAACGAGGTGATCGACCGGGCGATCCAGGTGCACGGCGGCCTCGGCATGACCGAGGACACGCCGCTGGCGGTCATGTACCGGATGGCCCGCGGCGCCCGGATCTACGACGGCGCCGACGAGGTGCACAAGATGGTCGTCGCGCGCCGCATCCTCCGGGACTTCGAGGACGGGGGCGTCTGGCGCTTCACGTAGCCCTCGAGGGGCCGCGCGTCCGGCTGGAGCCGCTGGAGCCGCGCCACGAGGAGCAGTTGTGGGAGGTCGCGCAGGACCCGCGCACATGGCGCTGGATGCGCCACAACGGGTACGAGCGCGAGGAGTTCCGGGAGTGGTTCGCATCCGTGGACATGGGCTTCCTCCACTTCCTCGACGGCGAGCTCGTCGGGCACACGAGCTTCCTCAACGACCGGCCTGCCGACCGCGTGGTCGAGATCGGGAACACGTGGCTCCACCCGGACGCGTGGGGGAGCGGCGCGAACACCGAGGCGAAGTACCTGCTCCTCAAGCACGCGTTCGAGGACGAGGGCTACCTCCGCGTCGAGTTCAAGACGGACGCCGCGAACGAGCGCTCACGGCCCGCGCTGCTCGGTGTCGGGGCTCAGTTCGAGGGGATCGCGCGCAAGCACATGCTCGTCCGCGGCGGCCAGCGGCGCGACAGCGCCTGGTACGCCGTGATCGACGACGACTGGCCTGAGGCGAAGGCGCTGCTCGAGCGCCGGCTTGGGATCGCCTAGGGAACCGGGACGGCGGCCTCCTCGGGCCGCCGCGCCGTCGCCTGCAACGCCACCGCGGCGAGCACGATCGCGCCGCCTGCGAGCACACCGGCGCCCGGCTTCTCCGACAGGAAGACCCAGACCCAGAGCGGGCCGAGGACGACCTCGAGCAGCGAGATCAGCGCCACCTCGGCCGCGGGGATCAGCCTTCCGCCGATGGAGAGCAGGACGAGGCCGAGACCGATCTGGCAGATCCCGAGCGCCGCGAGCAGGCCGAGGTCGCGGCCGCCGACCGCGCCGGGGTGCGAGAACCACACTGCGACGGAGAAGACCGTGAGCTGCGAGAGGCACGTCGCCGGCGCCATCGAGACCTGCCGCTGGTGGCGCGTGATCACGAGCAGCCCGGCGAACGAGAGCGTCATCACGAACGAGAGCCCCAGCCCGAGCGCGCCCGGGCGGCCCGGGCCGCCGACCATCAGCGCCACGCCCGCGACCGCGACGACCATCGCCACCCACGTCCGCCGCGAGACCGGCTCTCCGAGCGCCAGCCCGAAGACCGCCGCGAGGAGCGGCGCGAACGCCTGCATGAACAGGACGCTCGCGACGGACGCGTGGTTCAGGGCGATGATGAAGAAGCCGGACGAGACCGACATCAGCGCCGCCACCGCGAGCCCCGGCCGTCCGACGGCGCGGAAGGCGCGCAGGACGCCGCCGCGCTCCGAGGCGGCGATGAACGCGAGCAGCGCGAGGACGGCGAAGATCGCGCGTCCCGCAAGCTGCGTCGCCGTGGAGACGTGCAGCTCGCGCTGGAGGATCCCCGCGGTCGACCAGGCGATCGCCGCGAGGGCGATGTAGAGCCGGCCCCGCTGGTGCTCCGAGAG
>JAFAIV010000277.1 GCA_019236545.1 Actinomycetota bacterium
CTCGCCTACGCGTTCGCGTTCCTCTTCCTGCCGGCCGGCGACGTGCTCGTCGGCGCCTTCAATGGCGAGAAGGGCGGCTGGACGTTCTCGAACATCAGCGGCCTCTTCCACCAGCCGTACCTCGGCGCGTTCCAGAACAGCATCGAGCTGAGCGCGGTCACGGCTGCGATCGGTGGGCTCGGCGGGCTCCTGCTCGCCTACGCCGCGATCCGCGAGGGGACGCCGCGCTGGATCCGCTCGATGCTGACGACGTTCTCAGGCGTCGCCGCGAACTTCGGCGGCATCCCACTCGCGTTCGCGTTCATCGCCACCCTCGGCGCGATCGGGATCGTGACGCAGTTCTTCCGCAACCAGCTGCACTGGGACCTCTACCAGCACGGCTTCAACCTCTTCACGAAGACCGGGGTCGAGATCGTCTACCTCTACTTCCAGCTGCCGCTGATGGTGCTCGTCATCTCGCCGGCGATCGACGGCCTGCGCCGCGAGTGGCGCGAGGCCGCCGCGAACCTCGGCGCGCGGCCGCTCCAGTTCTGGCGCTACGTCGGCATCCCGGTGCTGATGCCGTCGCTCCTCGGCGCCTTCATCCTCCTCTTCGGGAACGCGTTCGCGGCGTATGCGACGGCCTACAGCCTCGGCTACCAGAACGTGATCCCCGTGATCATCGGCGCCTACATCAACGGCAACGTGCTCGCGAACCCGCACTTCGCGCAGGCGATGGCGCTCGGGATGTTCGTGATCCTCGGCGTGATGATGGCGCTGTACGTGCCGCTGCAGCGGCGGGCCGCGAGGTGGGTGAAGTGAAGCTGCGGATGGCGCCGTCGTCGTACGTCTGGCTGCTGCTCGGCGGCCTCTACTTCTTCATCCCGCTGCTGGCGACGTTCCTGTTCAGCCTCGACAGCAACACGACGGGGAAGTGCTGCACGCTCTCGAGCTACGGCTGGGTGATCCACAACCCCGACTTCTGGCACACGCTGAAGACCTCGCTGCTGCTCGCGCTGGAGACGATCGCGGTCAGCCTCGTGATCTTCGTGCCGACGATCTACTGGGTGCACCTGAAGGTGCCGCGGCTGCGGCCGGTGCTCGCGTTCATGGCGCTCGTGCCGTTCGTCGTGCCGCCGATCGTGCTCGTCGTCGGGCTGCTCAGCGTCTACAAGGGCTCGCCCTCGTGGTTCTACGCGCAGCCGTGGGGCTTCCTCGTCGCCGCGTACGTGATCCTGGCCTTCCCGTACATGTTCTTCTCGCTCGACGCGGGCTTCCGCGCGATCGACGTGCACACGCTGACGGAGGCGTCGCAGAGCCTCGGCGCGAGCTGGAGCAGGACGCTGCTGACGGTGATCCTCCCGAACATCCGCGCCGCCGCGCTCGCCGGCTCCTTCCTCGCGCTCGCGATCGTGATGGGCGAGTTCACGATCGCGAGCCTCGCGCAGTTCCACACGTTCCCGATCTTCCTGCAGTACGTGAACGAGTCGCAGGCCTACCCGGCCGCGGCGCTGACGCTCATGAGCTTCGGGATCACCTGGGCGGCGATGCTCTCGCTGCTCTTCGTCGGACGCAAACGCGGCCAGCGCGCCGCCTTCGTGACGGGAGCCCGCTGATGGCCTACCTGGAGCTTCAGGACCTCCACCGCGACTTCGGCACCGTCAAGGCGCTCGACGGCGTCGAGGTGAAGCTCGAGCAGGGCGAGTTCCTCTCGCTGCTCGGCCCGTCCGGGTGCGGCAAGACGACCGCGCTGCGCCTCGTCGCCGGCTTCGACCGGCCGGACAAGGGGGCGATCGTCGTCGACGGCCGCGACCTGACCCACGTGCCGCCGAACAAGCGGGATATGGGCATGGTCTTCCAGGCGTACTCGCTCTTCCCGAACCTGACGGCGGCGCAGAACGTCGAGTTCGGCCTGAAGATCCGCGGGCGCAACCGCGTCGAGCGGGCGAAGCGCGTCGAGGAGCTGCTCGAGCTCGTCGGCCTCGGCCACGCGGGCGACCGCTATCCGCACCAGCTCTCCGGCGGCATGCAGCAGCGCGTCGCGCTCGCGCGGGCGCTCGCGATCGAGCCGCGCGTGCTCCTGCTCGACGAGCCGCTCTCGGCGCTCGACGCGAAGGTGCGCGTCCAGCTCCGCGAGGAGATCCGCCGCATCCAGCTCGAGCTCGGGATCACGACGCTCTACGTCACGCACGACCAGGAGGAGGCGCTCTCCGTCTCCGACCACGTCGCGGTCATGTACGGCGGCAAGATCGAACAGATGGGCTCGCCGGGCGAGATGTACAGCGCACCGGCGACGCCGTTCGTCGCCGAGTTCATCGGGACGATGAACCGGCTCGAGGGGACGGTCGCCGACGGCGGCGTGCGCTACGGCGAGACGCTGCTGCGGATCGACGCGGCGCTGGGCCGGCGGTCGGGCGAGCGCGTGCTCGTCCTCGTCCGGCCGGAGACGGTCGAGGTCGGCACCGCGAACGGCAGCTCGCCGGACGGGAACGTCCTCCGCGGCGAGGTGATCACGCAGACGTTCCTCGGCCCGGTGACGCGGCTGAAGATCGTCGGGACGGGCGTCGACCTGATCGCCGACGTGCCGACGCAGAAGGCGCTCTCGCTGCCGGTCGGGACGAAGGTGGCGGCGACCGTGCCCGCGGACGGGGCGCGGCTGCTCGAGCTCAGGGACGAGCGGCTTCCCGAAATAGCCGAAGAGCCAGCGCCGGCCGGTCGGTGAAGATCCCGGCGGCGCCGGCGTCCGCCAGCTGACGCATCCGCGCCGGGTCGTTCACCGTGTAGACGAGCGGCACGAGGCCCTGCGCCCGCGCACGGGCGATCCCGCGCCGTGTCGCGCGCGCGTCGGCGAACCCGGCCGCCCAGGCGCCTGCCGCGCCGCGGATGGAGACGCCGAAGCCGACGTGCTGCACCGTCCGCAGGCCGGGGCGGAGGGCGCAGGCCTCGACGAGCGCGCCTCGCTCGAAGCAGACGAGGACGTCGTCCTCCGCCATCTCCTTCAGCGCGCGCGCGACGACGTCGAAGCGGCGGTAGCGGCGCGGGCTCTTCAGCTCGACCATGACGCCGATGCGGCCGTGCATCAGGTCGAGCGCCTCCGCGAGCCTCGGGTATCTGGCGCCGGGCCGGGGCGGGTCGTGCGTGACGACGAGCGTCCCGCTCGCGTCCGGGTGGACGTCGAGCTCGACGTAGTCGGCGCCGAGCTGGATCGCGCGCTCGAAGGCGGGGAGCGTGTTCTCGCGGCGCTCCGAGGACGCGCCGCGGTGGGCTATGACAAGCACCGTCGGACGACGTCGAGGTCGATCCGGTCGATCAGCTCGTCCGCCGCGGCGAGCCGGTGCGGGTCGAGCGTCGTGCGCAGCGCGAGCACGCGGCCGGCGCCGGCCGCGCGGGCGGAGGCGACGCCGGCCTCGGTGTCCTCGAAGACGATCCCGTCGGCCGGGTCGACGCCGATGAGGCCGAACGCCTTCAGGTAGCCCTCCGGGTGCGGCTTGCCGTCCGTGACGTCGTCGGAGCTGACGACCGCGCGGAAGCAGTCCGCCAGGCCGGCAGCCTCGACGACCGGCTCGATCTCGGCGCGGGCGGCGCCGGAGCAGATCGCGAGCGGGAGGTGCTCGGCCGCCCAGCGCACCGCCTCGCGCGTGTGCGCGTGGACGCTCGACCCGTCGGCGACCGCGGCCCGATAGCGCTCGACGCGCTCGGCGATCACGGCGTCGACGTCGGGGTGGTCGTGGCCGAGCCAGGTGCGGACGATCTCCGGGTCGGAGAGCCCGGCGAGCTCGTCGAAGTACTCCTGCGCCGAGAGCGGCTTGCCGTGCTCCTCGAAGAGGCGGACGAAGATCTCGCAGAGGACGGGCTCGTCGTCGGAGAGCGTCCCGTTGAAGTCGAAGACGATCGCGCGCGCCGCCATCCGATCCCCAACCGTACTGTCCGCGCATGCCGGTGTCCGCGCTGGGGCTCGCGATGGCGGCGGCCGTCGTGCACGCGCTCTGGAACGTCCTGCTCGCGCGGTCGCGGGACGTGGAGGCGGCGACGGCGGTCGCGCTGCCGTGCGCGCTGGTCGTCTGGGCGCCGGCGGTCGTCGCGACATGGCGGGTGGAGGCGAGCGCCTGGCCGTACATCGTCGCGAGCGGCTGCCTGGAGCTGGCGTACTTCGTCCTCCTCGTGCTCGGCTACCGCGTCGCCGAGCTTTCGGTCGTGTACCCGATCGCTCGGGGCGTCGCGCCGGTGCTCGTCCTGCTCGCGGCCGTGGTCGTCCTGGGCCGGTCGGCGTCGGCGCTGCAGGTGCTCGGGGTCGTCTTGGTCGGCGTCGGCGTCATGCTCGTCCGCGGCCTGCGCGGAGGCGGTCCCGGGGCGCTGCTCGGCCTGTGCGTCGCGCTGACGATCGCCTCGTACACGCTCGTCGACAAGACGGGCGTCACGCACGCCGCGCCGCTCGCGTACCTGGAGCTGGCGATGCTCTTCCCGGCGCTGGGCTATCCCGCCCTGGTCGCCGCCGTCCGCGGCCCGAGCGTCCTCCGCCGCGGCTTCACGCTGCCGACGATCGCCGCCGGCATCGCGAGCTTCGGCGCCTACGAGCTCGTGCTGCTCGCGCTGCAGCGGGCACCGGCCGCCCCGGTGGCCGCGGTCCGGGAGTCGAGCGTCGTCATCGCTGCGCTCCTCGCGCGGAGGTACTTGCGCGAGCCGGTCGGCAGGGCAAGGCTTGCCGGCGCGGCCGCCGTGGCTGGTGGCATCGCGGCGCTCGCGCTCGGGTAATGGGCCCGCTTGGATTCGAACCAAGGACCAAGGGATTATGAGTCCCCTGCTCTGACCAGCTGAGCTACGGGCCCGTCGCGGGGAGCCTAGTGCGATATCGCGCGGCGGAGGGAGACCCAGAGCACCGCGGCGACGGCGATCGGCATCAGCCACCACGCGTTCGTGCCGTTGTGCGCGAGGGCGGCCGTCGCGCCGATGGCGATCACGATCCCGAGCGCTGCGAGCCAGTCGTCGCCGACAATGAAGTCCCACCAGAAGCGCCCGAACGCGGCGATCCGTCTCACGCGCGCGCCTCCGCGAACGAGCCCGTCCGCTGGCGGCGCAGGAGCGCGACGAACGCGAACGAGAGGACGAGCACGAAGCCGAGGATCCCGAGCAGCGCCGCGTCCGAGCCCGGCCAGCGGACGCCGGCGCCCTCGGCCTACCAGAACGTCCCGAAGGTCGTGAGCATGACGCCGACCGCGAACTTCATCGTGTTCTCGGGCACGCGCGCGAGCGGCGCGCGCACCGCGATCCCGACGCCCGCGACGAGCACGAGCGCGCCCGCCGCGCCCGCGACCGCGAGCGGGATCGAGCCCTGCGTGCTGCCGAAGGTGAGGACGATGAACGCGACCTCGAGCCCCTCGAGCAGGACGCCCTTGAACGCGAGGGTGAAGCCGTACCAGTCGAGGCCGGCCTTCTCGACGTGCTCCGCCGTCTCGGCGTCGGCGAGCTCCTTGGCGAAGATCGCGTCCTCGTCGTGGAGCGCCTTGTAGCCGCTCGCGCGCAGGATCGCCTTGCGCAGCCACTGCAGCCCGAAGACGAGCAGCAGCCCGCCGACGACGAGTCGCAGCCCTTTAAGCGGGATGAAGGTCAGCGCTGGCCCGCGTGCCGCCACGATCGCGGCGAGGACGATGGCCGCGGCACCGACGCCGGTGAGCGACGAG